>CAZSIA010000131.1:0-4697 GCA_964606905.1 uncultured Anaeroplasmataceae bacterium
GAAGTTGTAATTTGCTTTACAAACTTACCTTCTAATAACATATTTTTTTCTTTAATTAATTCAATAAACCGATGCAATTGACTTGGAGCGATAAAAGTATAGATTGGATAAGAAAAGATAATTAAATCACTACTCACCATCTTATCAGTTACTACTTTCACATTCTTTTCAATCGTCTTGATTAGTTGACCAACATTAATTACTTCAAATTCATGTTCTTTAAACTTCTTTTCTAAAAAAAGTAATGTTTGAAGTGTTACACTGTATTTTCCTTTTGGAGATGCATTAATTACACAAATTTTCATCTTTTATTACTCCTTTATATTCATAGTTAAAACTTTTTGTTTCCTTGGTGATTGAAATCCAACTTCACCGCCACTACCACCAAGGTCAAAATCCAATCCATCTAATGAATCAGCACCTAACATTATTAGCGCTATAATAATCGCTACTATTAAAACACTATATGTAGAAAGTACAATATCTCTAAATAAATGTTTAGCTGTGTGTTGATGATGACACATCGCTAAAATAAAGCCGATTTCGATAATTACAAAATAACCAAATGTTGACACATAAGTTGTTTCTGATAAAAACATGACAACTAAGTAAACAATTAAAGTAAGTACTAAAAATATCCAAATATAAACATTAATATGTTTTTCCAAAAATGGTATATAAAGTGAAAAATAAAATAACAGTAAATAAACCACACAACACGCTGAAACCAACAACATAACCCACAGTGGATTATCAAATTCTCTAAATATATACCACGCTCTTATACATAATCCTAAAGCGACAGAATTAAGTAAAAAACAAATAATATTCCCTAAAACATTCTTCTTTACAAGACTAGATAAAATCCCACTTAATATTAAATATCCAACTCCAATAGCTAAAGGAACCCATTCGCTTTCAAAAGTAACACCTCTAGATAAATATTCAACTACAGAACATAGTGATAAAAATAATAAAGACATTAAAGAAACAAACGTTATTTTTTTCACTTTATCCTCACTCCTTTTTTTTTGATTATACCACATCTTAATAGCAAAAATCCCATAGAATTAATCTACGGGATTAAAAATTAACCTAAATAAGAAGGAAAGTATTCAGCTTTTGCCCACTCAGGTAAATATTTAATATAATCTCTAAATTGGAAAACTTTTGACTCATGTAGCTTATAGTTTTCTTCACCTGTTACTTTATTTTCGAAATCATTTAGTTCACTATTCCAAACAGCTACTCCACCTGTTAATGTCAAATCATAATAACCTTTCATTGTTTTTGAACCAGTGAAAATAAAATCATCTTTACCATAGGAAGTAAATTTCATTGTACCATTAACCGCATTCCAATAAACATTTAGGTTTTGTGAAATATTTGGAGCTTTATAAATTCTTTCAATAGCCGCAGCAGCAGGATGACCTGAGGCAGCGTTTAAGTTATAAGTTTTACCTTCTTGAGGTGCACCTGGAGTATCATTATATTGATTAGCTCTTGCCGCTGAAATTGCAACTGCCTTTGGATTTAAAGTATCTAAAAACTCTTGCGAATTAGAACCATGTGACCCATGATGAGATGCTTTATATAAAGTTACTTCAGGTAAATCTTCATTTTGTAACAATTTAGCCTCAGTACTAGTAGTAATATCACCACCAGTAAAGAATGAGAAATTTTTATAATAGAATATAACAGCTAATGAATGAGGATTTGATGCAGTTGTACCAGTTTCAGTAATGTATTCGCCAGTATTTAAAATATCAACATAAAAATCCTCAGTTAAATAATAACGATTAGCTGCACCATTAAGCCCATTGACACAATCATAAGCAGAATGATAAGTCATTCCTTTTTCTTTATATTTATTTCTCGCATCTAATACATTACCAGAACCAACTCCACCATAATCAATCATTAGCGAAATATTATCAACATTTTTTAGCGCATTAGCTATACCACCGATATGGTCGCCATCACTATGCGAAACCATAAACAAATCAAGACGGTCATCAGCACAATATTGTGTTAAAACTGTATCAACATATAATCCATCATATTGCCAACCTGCATCAATTAATACCTCAACATTTCCCTTTTTAATGAAAATTGAATCGGCATAAATATGTTGCATTTCTAAGAAATATATTTCAATCGGTTCTTCTTCGCCTTCATTTCCTAAGAAAATAGGATCATCTTTGCTCAAACCACTTCCAACTCCAGTTTGTTCAACTACATTTGTAGCTTTAACATACAAACTATCACTGATATAAGGAGCGTCTTTTAAACTAACAGTTACAATTACTTCTCCTCTTGTTAAAGCTTTAACATTACCATCCTTGTCAATAGAGATAACGCTATTATCTGAAGAAGTCCATTCAACTTCTACTAATTCTAAAGCATTAACTGTTAAAGTGAAAGTATCACCAACAATTACGTGTAATTCTTCAACACTAACATTATCTTTTAAAATATCAAGAGTTAAATCGACATTAATATCATCTTTATTTTCCTGATTATTACATCCAACTAAAGTTAAAGAAATTAAAATAATTAAAGTTAATATAATTTTTTTCATGTTTACAACCAACTTATTTCATTAACTTAATATCATCAATATTAATTGATTTACCACTATTTTCAACAACAACAATTGCAACGCGCTTAACACCTTCTGGTAATTTAACTCTAAATGTTTCAAGTGTATATGAATTCAGTGTAATAACTGTTGATGCAACATTCCAAGTAGCACCATCATCCGTTGTGTATTCAACTCTAATTTGAGTTCCTAATGTATGACTTCCAAATACACCAGCACTAAATTCAACAACATTATATTCACCAGCATCTAAAATTTCAATTCTACCAGTAGTTTCAGCTGAAGAACCCGCTTTAGCTCTAATTGAGAATGTTCCGTTTAATCTATCAGAACTTGACCCAGCGATTAAAGCTGTACTTAATAACCAAGTATGTTTAGGAGTTCCTAAAGTAACATTTGCCGCATCATAACCAGGTTTAGTTAAAGAACAATCATAAATTGTTTCTGTAGAAGCATCTTCTAAATCAAGAGTTGCAAGTACCTCATATTCAGTTTCATCTAAAGCTACAACTAATACTTCAAATGTATCTGTAATTTCTGTTCCATTAACACTAAGAGTTACTGTTAAAGTTACTACTGTATCAACGCTTGAATGAGAAACTTGTTTTGTTTCAGTATTAATTAATTCACTATTTGAACTCCAACTAACAACAACTTCTTCAAAACCAGCAATTTCTGTTGGAAGTTCAATTTCATTTTTTGCATAACTAACAGAAGTATCGACAGATATCTTACTTAAACAAGCATTTAAAATTTGTTCATCACTTGCTTTTTCAATTGTTAAATCAGTTGCTTTTACAATTTGAATTTGATTACTTACAGAACTATTTGAATGACCAAATGCAGTCATAAATCCTTTAACTTCGATTTCAACACCATCAATAGCAGTTAATAACAAAGAATAAATTTTGCTAAATTCATCTCCAGCATAACTCGGATCAATTCTTAACGTTGTATTATAACCATTGACATTAACTGTAACATTAAATGCACTTGAATCTTTTAAAGTTCCACCAGTGTATGTTCCTTTAACAGTTACATATGCCCCTTGGAAAGGTTTCATTGATGCTAAGTCTGTTGGATCATTTTCACCTAAATTTACATAATCAAAAGTAATATTTTCATTTGATTCAACAAAATATTCAACATTAACAATTTCACATAAACCTTTATAATACTTTTTGTATCCACCAACTTCATATACTTTTCCCTCTTCAACAGGATAAGTTGTAAAATCCTGTGCATATACATAATAACCATCACTACCATTTTGAATAAAATATGAAACTGTATTATCTTCAGTATCTAAAGCACATACATGAGTTACAACACCTTTAATTTTTAATTTTGTATCATTTTCGCTTTCTTCATAAAGTTCATGTGAAGTAAATTCCATATCAGCCCATTCTGCAGAAACAACTGGTTTATCAGCGGCAGTAATAGTAATATCTAAGCTACCATAAACACTTTGATCAACTTTTGATGTAGCAGTAATTGTAACAGTTCCTTCTTTTAAAGCAGTAACATCACCACGATTAACGGTAGCAATACTTGGGTCTGCTGATGACCAACTAACATTTTGACTAGCTTCCCTTGGTTCAACAATCGCCATTAAGCTTAATGTTTGTCCAACCTTACAAGTTGTTGAATCATCAACACTAGTAACTGTTACACTAGTAGGGTTAATAACAACTTCTTCCGCTTCAGTAACAATTAAAGCAAATTTTTGCGATACACTTTGATTGTCTTTACTAGTAGCTATAATATTTACTGTTCCTACACTTACGCCAGTAACTAATCCACTATCATCTACAGTAGCAATCAAATTATCTTCAGTCGACCATAATACTTCTTGACTAGCTTCAGTAGGATAAACGACCGCAATCAATTGTAAAGTTTTTCCTTCTTCTACAGTTCTTAAATCCTCACTACTTGAAATAGTTATACCTTTAACTTCTACCTTAGTTTCGCCACAACTAACGCATACTAAAGAAATTAAAAGTACACCAATAAACAAAATAATTTTCTTCATTCTTCTACGGTTCTTACGCTTGATTGGGTATAGAACTATAAAAATTTAATAATTCAAACACAT
>CAZSIA010000132.1:0-4627 GCA_964606905.1 uncultured Anaeroplasmataceae bacterium
GAGTTTCGTATTTTTGCATGTTTAAAATTAAATCTTTATTATGATAAAAAAATAATAAGATTGTTTATTTCAGCTCTTGCGACAACCAAAATCATTATTTTACAAGGTATCTCAGGTACAGGAAAGACATCGCTTCCTTATGCTTTTGGGAAATGGATAGGTAATCCTGCTACAATTACTTCTGTTCAACCTTATTGGCGAGACAAAAGTGAAATATTTGGATATTTTAATGAATTTACTAAAAAGTTTAATGAAACAGAAGTGCTTAAAAGTATGTATGAGGCACGCTATAGTGATGAGATTTTTTTAACAATAGTTGATGAGGCTAATATTGCAAGGGTTGAATATTATTTTGCAGAATTATTGAGTGTTTTAGAAATGCCTAGTAAAGATAATTGGATAATCAATATCACATCACGTGGCTGGGATAATGATCCTATTTTAATTGAAGGTGGTCGGTTTAAATTACCAGAAAATATGTGGTATGTTTTAACAATTAATAATGATGATAGTACTTTTAAAATTTCGGATAAAGTATATGATCGAGCAATCCCAATTAGTATTAATTTTAAAGGAGTTCCTTTTGAAGTTGATGGTGATGTATTATCTTACAAAGATTTAAAACTCAGTTATCAATATATAGAAAAATTATTTAATGAAGCTTTAGAAAAATACTCTATTTCTAGCGAAAATTTAAAAAAAATTGACAATGTTAATGATTACCTTATTAAACATTTTAAACTATCATTTGGTAATCGTATTATTAAACAGATGAAAGAATTTATTCCAGTGTATATAGCTTGTGGTGGAGATGAAAATGAATGCTTAGATTATTTTTTGTGTAACAAGATTTTGCGTAAATTAGAATCTTTTAATTTAACTTATATTCGTGATGAGATTGATGATTTTATTGATTATTTAAATTCTCTTTTTACTGAAAATATGATGGTTGAAAGTAAAGAATATTTATTAGAGCTTAAGAGATTTTTTTAGGGGATGAACTTATTGGAACCAATTTATATTTATTTAAAAAAAATTAATGAAATGTTAAGTAAAAATCCTTTATTTCATCATCTTAATGATGGTGTTATTGCTGATGATAGTTTCTACCGTATTATTCAAAAAGATATTAAAGTTGAGATTGACTTAAAATGGGTAGAAATTATTGAAGAAATAATTCCAAATCTTAATTATTTGATTTGTAATCCTAAAAAATTTATTAAAGAAGAAACTGAAGTAGTTGATATTTCACTTGTGAAAAAAATTAGTGGTGAAAGTATTAAACATTTAGCTCGTAATTCTAATTTAATTTATAGTGCTATAGATGATGAAATTATACCTAGTAAAATTTTAAATGTTATAAAAGAAGAATCTTGTGATATATATGAAAATCGTTTTTTATATACACTAATTAAAAAGTTATATGAATTTGTTGAAATCAGATATAGGGTTATTAAAGAAAATTTAGAAAAAATGCCTGGAAGTGAGGTTATTTTTGAAAGTAAATATTTTGCTAATGAAAATCAATATATTTTTAAAATGGATACTTTAACTAGTAAAAATTTTAAAGAATGTAAACATTTTAATTTTGCTGACTTTAAACGAGTAGAACGTTTATATTCTATTATTTGTGCTTTTATCAATAGTGATTTTTTTAAAGAAATGAATGGTACTTCATTAATTAAAGGGATGGTTTCTTATACTAATATATTAAAGTCGGATGTTAATTTTAGAGAATCTTTACGTCTATGGGAGTTTTTATCTACTTATAATAGACGTGGTTTTAATATTTTATATATCAATGAAAGTTCACCAAGACTTATTAAAGTTAGTGATGAATTTAACGGAATTTTATTTTTAAATCATTTGATTGTTGAATCTTTATATTCTAATAATTTTTTAGAAGTTGAATTAGAAAAAACATTTGAAAATTTTAATAATATTAGTTTTAATTGTAAAAAGTTAGAAGCATTTATTTGTGTTGTACCGCTAGAAATTTTTCTTTTTGAGGTTAAGAAGGAGTTGTTAGAAATTGAAATGGATTTGATAAACAAACATAAAGCTCAGTTGTGTTTACTAAATAGTAGGCAAAGTAAAGAGACAATTTATATTTTTGATGGTATTAGTATTACAAATAAATATAACGAATTTGATTTTAAATATATGAAAAAGTTAACTGAATTAATTTTAGATTTAAAACCTGATGATTATAATGGCTATACATTAAATATAGTTAAAGAACATTATTATAAGGAAATTAGAGAATTATTAGAAGAATCACATAAAAAAATTATTGAAAGTATGATGTTTGATTATGATTAAAAAAATTTTAAATTTCTTTAAATTTCTCCTTCTTGTGTTGGGATTAGTTTTATGTATTTATGTTTTATGGATGAGTTTGAATAAAAAAGAAATTAGTGTTTTTGGATATAAAATGTATGTAATTAAATCAGATTCGATGGTTCCTTTTATTAAGGTTGATGATGTTATATTAGTTTATGAGGATGAAGTTTTTAATTTGAATAAAAACACTGTTATCACCTTTGATTTTAATGATAATATAAACATTCCAAATACACATCGAATTGTTGGTTATTATTATAAATATTTAGTAGACGATAATTATTTTTATGATAGTAGTTTTGATTATGATAGTATTAGTGAACTAGAAGAGAATAATCCTTCATGGGAAGTGATCGGATATAGAACTAAAGGTGATAATTTAAAAAGTAGTCTTGATCCTATTCCAGTGCTATTTGATAGCGTTAGAGGTGTTTATGTTAAAAAATTAGAAGTGATGACTTTATTTTATAGTGTTTTAAGTAATAAATTAGGTTTTTTATTTATCGTTATAATTCCTTTGGTTATTTTGCTTTTAGGACAAATAGTAAGCTTGTTTAAATTAATTAAAAATAAGGAGTGTTATTAAATATATGAGAATAATTATAAATATGATTTTTATATTGCTGACCTTTTTGATGATAAACCTTGGTTTAGCTTGGTATGGTTACAGCAAAGATTTTTTTAAATTTAATTCTAATGAAGGGGAAGTAGTGCTTTCTAGTAATTGTTATTTAGCAATAACAACTAATTTAAAATGTAATTATTTATTAGAAAAAAATGTCGATGGTATTTATTGTAAAAAAACATATAAACCTTATTGTGGTGAAGATGGAGTAAACCAAAGTTATATTTTATTATATGAATCAAGTGAAGGGTTTAGTGGTGTTGATGATACAATCTATGTGAAAAGCCTTAGTATAACGAAACCACAAACTATTAATATTAGTTATGCTAGTGATGAAACAAATGACTTTAGTATCGTTGTTTTAAAAGAAGAAAATGAATTATATTATCCGGTAGAAGTAGTTGATGGTGAGTTGTATTTTGCTTTTGCACTTATATTTGGTAATGGGATAACGCCATTTAGGTTTTCTGACAATTTATACTTAGGAACAAATTTTAGTTTAGTAATAAATTATAACGATAAATAATGAGGTGTAAGGATGAAAAAGAAAATATATACTTTATTAATTTTTATAATGGTTTTAATTTGTTTGACATTTAATTTAAGTTATGCTTGGTATACCTTAAAAGAAGATTGCGGAATAATTCAAGATTTAAATTCAATTGGAATTAAGATTAGTTTAAATACTTCTTTAGATAATAATTTAGAAGCTGATGTTTTGAAAAAAGGTGTTTTAGATGAATCATTTACTCTACCTAGTGATTATTATGATAAGAAGTCGGTTAATGATTTTAGTTATGTTGAATCGTTCGGTAATATTGTTTCAATTAAGGAAAATATTGAATTATATCTAATAGATGAGGGTGTTTCAATTAGTTTTTTACTTAAATATTTAGATGAGGATAATTGCGAAGTATTGTTAACAAATGAAGAGATGGAAAATTATTATAATATTACTTATGATTTTGTTGATAGTGATAATGTAAATGTGTCAAAAGATGAATTAGTTAGTGGGAATTATATTATGACGATTAATCTATCATATAAAGTGCCTGATGAATTGTTACCTTTGAAGTTAATAAATAGTTCAAAAATTTGGTTAGTTGTAACTATTGATTTAGTTTGAAAATGGAGTTGATCAATTTGAAAAAAAAGATATTTAGTATATTTATAATTGCTATTTTATGTGTAGTTTTAGCGATTTCTAATTCTTTCGCATTATGGAATAGTGATAGTGTTGAAAGTGTAATTAGTAATTTTTTGACTAATCCGGTTGAAAAATATTTATATTATTATGTTGTTGTAAGTGATGATGAAAATGTAAATGGATTTTCATATTATGAACTTAATGATTTACCTCTTGAATTAAAAAATGAAATCTTGGGAGTTGCAGTTAGGTATTACGATGGATATATGAAAGAAATTGAAATTCCTAGTGTTGTAACTATGAATATATTTGATGAGGAAATTGATATTTTAGTTATTCAAGTATTAGCTACTAGTTTTATCGATAGAGATATTGAGAAGATAATTTTACCTGAAACTATATCTTATATTGAAGATGGTGCATTAAGTATGATTAGTTTTGTTATAGAAAAATAAAAAAATAGATTCATAAGGAACCTATTTTCGTTTTCTAAAGAACCATAAGATAGTTAA
>CAZSIA010000133.1:0-4595 GCA_964606905.1 uncultured Anaeroplasmataceae bacterium
ACAAATGAAAAGCAAACAATAAAGTCTACATTGAAACAATTGATAAATCCAATGTTTATCGCAATGATTATAGGAATAATTTTAGGATTAATTAAACTTAAATTACCATCTTTTATAAATACTTCTATTACAACATTAGGTAATTCAATGAGTCCCATAGCAATGATTCTAACTGGTATAACAGTAGCAAAATTAAGTATTAAAGAAACCTTTAATAATTATAAAATATACCTACTTTCATTAGTAAGACTTATAATAATTCCACTTATATTTATTATTGCTTTACGTTATATAAACATTAGTGATTCAATTAAGATATGCATTATAAGCGCTGTTGCGATGCCACTAGGCTTAAATACAATAGTAATTCCTGCAGCGTATGACTTAGATACAAGCGATGCATCAAGAATGGCATTAATATCACATCTTCTTTCTGCTATAACTATTCCAATAATCTTTTTAATTTTTGAACATTTAATATAATTATTAGGGGTGTAACAATGAACAAAAATTCAAATTATAATCAAGAACATACAGAATTAAATGAAAAAAGTATTAAACTAAATATAAACAAAAAAGACGATTTAGAAAAAATAATTAAACTTGGTAAAGCTTTAGGAAATAAAGATTGTATGAGAATCTTTCAAATAATTAGTGAACAACCACTAAATATGTCTGAAATATCTAAACTTACAAACATTCCTGTTTCTTCTGTTTCAAATCACATTGATACATTAAACGCTGCTGAATTAATTCATGTTTATTATCAACCAAGTTTGAAGGGTCACGTAAAAATTTGTAATAAAAAAACACTTAATGTTTCACTTGATTTTTTAGAAAAAAGTCATAAAGAAAAAACAAGAAAGCTAACTTATGAGATGGGTGTAGGAATGTTTACTGATTGTGAAGTTAGCGCTCCTTGTGGAATGACAAATAAAGAAAAATCTTTTGCTCAAGATTCACCAAATATGTTGTTTGTTCCGGACAAATCAACTGCTGAACTTTTATGGTTTTCATCAGGATTTGTTACATATAAATTTCCAAACGAAGTAAAAAATAACGAAAAAATAAAAAGCCTCACTTTTTCGTTAGAACTTTGTTCTGAAACAATGTATTATCGTGAAAAATATCCCTCAGATATTACATTTTTTGTAAATGACATTGAACTATTTACATGGACTTCTCCAGGAGATTTTGGAGGTAGAAGAGGAAAATATACACCTAAATCTTGGCCGCTTACTTCTACTCAATTTGGATTACTTAAAACATTTAGAGTAGATTCAAAAGGAGTGACATTAGATAATATTTTAGTTAATCAAACTGTAACTGTAGAACAATTAAATTTGTACAATAATAGTTTTATTAAATTGACAATTAAAGTTAAAGATGATGCAGTACATAAAGGTGGTATAAACATCTTCGGTAAAAACTTTGGTGATTATAATCAATCAATTATTTTAACAATTAATATTTCATAATAAAAGGCATGGTAAATTTTCATACCATGCCTATATTTTTTACTATAAAAATTTATTCTTCTCTTTTGCATTTAGCTAATAATAATGTAGCTGAAGCTAAAGAAATTAATCCGAATATTGAAGCAATAACGCTTCCTCCACAACCATTATCTTTAGCTGGTTCAGGAATTAATTCTAATGCTTCTTTTAATGCTGTTAATTCACTTACCATACTGTCAACATCTGTTTGAGTTGCTTCTAGATTAGCTGCTAATTCTTTTGCTAATGTTAATTTTTCACTTAATGCACTAACACTAGTTTGAGTATACTTAGTTAAATCTAATGCTTCTACTTCGCTAATTAGTGAGTTAAGAGCAGTTTTATTAGCTTTTAATACTAATGATGATTTTTTAGTATCTAATTCATTAACCATATTATCATATAAATGCATTTTTAAACTTGTAAAATTATAAAGATTATAAAAATTATTTGAAAATTTTTATTTTATTAATTAAAAAATTAGAAAACTTGATTTTTTCATCATCCGGAAGGAATGAGTCATTTATTAATTCAGTAAACTTCTTTTCTAATTTAATTATCTTATTAATCAACTTATTTACAACTACATTTGATAAGCCAATAGTAGTGGCAAATTTTAAAAAATCATTTTTCGTAATGTTCCTAGTTTTCCCATTTAATGTTAGTGCTAAATCATCTTCATCATTGATAATAATCTTTACCGGCAAAAGATCATAAGCATTAGATAAAACATATTCACCTTCAATTTTTATTAATGAAAAATTTTTTAAATGCATATCAGAATTCCCAGTAATATAACAAAATAATATTCTAAGGTAAAATTCACTTTTATCTAATTCAGGAGTTTTTGAAAATTTATCAATAATTTTCGCACACCTTTCATAACTTCCTGAATACTTGTACTCGGTCAGACGCTCAGATAATTGACAAAAATCTTCCATATGAATTTTATGTGTGCCTGTTCTATCGATTCTTTTAGTAATATATGCAAGATTTTCTTTCATTTGAATTAAAGCGTGCGGAGCAGTTTTAATTCCACATGCATTTGCCATCATCATAACTAAATGTTCGGCCTCTGCAATAAATGGGTATTCTTTTGAATTAGGTTTTAAAATATAACCTTGTGGATATCCTAATAATGTTAACCTTAATGAACTATTTTCACTAGAAAGATGAAGCGATAATTTCCTTTGTACACCAGTTATACTTTTATTATTAGAAACAATATCTAGTCCTAATCTATCTAAAGTTTCATTTAATACAACACTATCTATAGTAGGCAAGGTATTAACACCAAAAAACTTTTTTACACAAGATTCATGCCAAGATGTGTTATTGTTTGTTAGTTCTTTACCGCAGCAAAAACATCTCATCTTATCACTCCTCGCACACTTACCGCACCAATTGTATCTTCACAAACAGTAAGTAACAATCCCATTCGGTCATTTCTTTTTATTCCCCATTTATTTGTTGCAATCTGTAAAAGCCATCCTTCAGGTATTAAGCCATCAAAAAATGGATGTAACATTGACGAAAAATATTCATGATTTGAAAGAGGTAAGGTTAAAGAAATAGATTGTGGATTAGAAGATTCTAAATATTCTTTTTTATAGGAAAATATAAATCCATCTTCAGTCTCTCTAATAATTCCACATTCTATATTATCATAATAAACGATTCCATATCTATTCATCATCAACACATTGGAGACACGTGATTTGAATCATGTGAGGAAAATGTATTACACCTCTTTTCAGTCAAGATTGTGTTTCGTGGTTGAATTAGTTTTAATTTTTTGTAACTAATTCCTGCTGATATCTTTTCTCCATTTAATTTCCTAATATCAAACATACCACTAGTTCTTCTACCAAATATAAAACATAAAGTCTTATTATAACTAACTAAATCAAACAGTCTAAAATCAAATATTTTATATGGTGTTTGATTTGATTTTCTAATATGATTTTTACTAAAATTTGCTTTATGAATTTGTCTGTTGTGTTTTCTTTTAAAAACATTATAGTAATATGTATCCATTGGTTCTACAATATTATTTGAAATACACAAAGCATCAATTCTATGAGCTTTTGGTAAATTATTATTAATTCTTTTAGTTTTAGTTAAATATCCATAAGTTAAATTAACAATAGGATATGACTCTTTTAATTTATTGTAAACATTCCATCTCATTATTCCCATAAAAGTCGCGTCTTTATATGACTCAGTTCGTTTGAATTCTAATTTCAATTCACCTTTATGTAAATTTTTATGACATGTTTCACATAAAGTAATTAAATTACTAGGAGAATCACCACCAACTTGACGTGAAATAATATGATGAACATTTAATATATTATCTTTGTGATTACATTTAGGATTTTGACACCTATGTCCATCTCGGTAAAGAACATATTCTCTAACATTAAAGAATCCTAATTGTTCTCCTTGTTGATAATCAACTCCTGAAACATTAGAATTTTTTAATAGTTGAGTATCAAATTGCGCCACTTCAATTACTATATTTTTTATTGGTAAAATCTCTTTTATTTTCTTTATGATTTTTATATGTGATTCAACCTTTTGATTAACCGAAGGAGCTAACCAATTATCTTTTCGCCTACGATTTAATAAACGAACTTTTCGATATCTTGTGTTTCTATATCTTCTAGCCCTGCGATACTGTCTTCTTTCGCTTAAAAGTTTTACAATATCATTTCTAAGTTCAAATTCACCAGAATATAATTCTAATGTTTCGGTTGTTGCACTTACGCCAACAACCTTACTCCCACTATCAACTCCAAGTGTTACACCTTGAACTACATCTTTTGACTCATATAAAAGTTGAATAGTAAAAGGAACTCTTTTAACAACCTTTGCTTTTCCTTGTTTAAGAAGTTTTCTAACTTTAGCAAATCTTGATGTTGGCATCAAAGGTTGTCTATTATTATTCAAAACATATACAAACATCAAAACCCACCTCCAAAATGATTTGAATTTTTAAATGCTATAAGCCGAGAATTCTAACTCGTAAAGCATCCTTCGCCAATGTTATTATAACTTTTTACATTTGCATCACTGTTTCTACCCATCAAAACTGTT
>CAZSIA010000134.1:0-4590 GCA_964606905.1 uncultured Anaeroplasmataceae bacterium
GGTGATACTTGATTTTCTTCGCTGTTGGAACGCCATTTCCACATACCTTAAAGGTCTTTCCAGTTATCGCATCACTAAAAATAGCAACAGAATAATCTCCGTTGCTATACGTCTCTTTCTGGAAATAACCCCAGAACTCTACCATATTCATATTATGTCACCTCGATCATCTGCGATTCTTCTCAGGATGCTTCGCCCAGTATTCTTGTGTACGTTTCAGTGCTTGTTTTTCCTTGTCCCGCAATAAGGGAACGCCAAATGCCATAGCATACACATCGATATATCTACAAGTGCTGTCGATCATAGCCTGATAATCATCTGAAGACAGAAGAATATAACTCTGTTTCTTCTCCGTTTCTTTTACCATTTTCTCTCCGTTTGCATCAGAATCACCTTTTATCTCTGAAATACCAATAAACCAGGGATATTGAGAAACCGTAGGTTTACCATTTTCATCCAGAATATCTTTACCACGCTCTTTCTTATAATGCTCATAGCGAATCGTAACCGTTCGAATCGTCATTTTGCGATCGATACAGTTTGTTTTTTCGAATTTTCTATCATAAGGCTTATGGTAAATAATCGATGCTTCACTTTCTCTACGAAGTGCTGCAAAATTATTCGGCGTAAAATTATACTTTACAGACTTTCTTTTTTCTCCTACACCGTCTGTGATTACGAGAGTCAGTAAAGAATAATCTCTTTTAGAATTTCCATTTTCATCAATGTACTTTTCCCCGCCAAAGATATTCTCGGCATATTCTACACGCGCCGGGGTCAACCGCCCCAGCACTTCTGCAACCTGAACCTTACCCCTTACCTTTCTTTTTGTCACCCAAACCTGCGGCGATAAGAAGCCATCTCTAATATCTGTTGCCATATAAAACTCCTCCTTGTCACAACTTTGGTAATTTCATAACCAAAGTTATTTTTCTACTTTCTTCACTAAATTTTCCAATTTTTCATCAAACTCAATGATAAACGGCTGCCATTTTTCGCCCAATGCAATCGAAGCAATCCGCCGTTCCATCTGTGCAACATATTTCTCACAAACGATTTCAGCAAACCATTTTTCCAAAAACGCATCGATCTGAGAGCCACGCTCTGTAGGTTTCAAATACTGTCCGTCTATTTCGATGTACCCACGGGCTTTCAGCCCTTTTACCATCGCAGCCATTGTACGGGGCGTACAAACTGCCATTGAATGGAACGCTTTTATCAATGAACCCTCTGTAAATCGTTCTGGCACAGTTGTCTGGTCTGAAGTGCAAATGAATTCGTCAATCTTCAATCTATCCCCTTTTGCAATCGCCCAGAATTTATCATTATCACAATCATTCATTTGATATTCGACATCTTCCTGTTTTAACAGCAACCGATATCCGGGGAAATCCACTTCTTTATGTACGCATTTAAAAAACAGCTCCGCATATCGCATATTTTTTTTACCTGCATACTCCAGTGCCGGATTATTTGCTTTGATGATCTGATATGTCACACAGTAATCTGCCATCTGGCTTGCAATAAAACGCTTGGAGATCAGCTGCAGTAAACTACGTTCTGGATCGACCATATTCATACCGGATACCAGTTTTGTCGGTCTGATACATTCAGAATGACCATTTCCTTCCCCTTTGTTTCTACCAACAAACTCAGCACCATATTTTTTCGTAATATGATCCTGAGCCATTTTAGCTGCATCATCAGAAACATAAGTACAGTGTGTACGCATATAGGTAATATAACCCCATTCGTACAATTTCGTTGCCGACCTCATTGTTTCTTCCGGAGTTAAGCCTAATACTTTATGTGCTGCCTGCAGTAAAGTCGCAGTAGTAAACGCCTGTGGTGCTTCATGCTTTCGCTTCACAAATTCCATGTGCGTCACTTCCAGTTCGCCCTTCACAGCCAGAATACTCATTAGCTCATCTACTGTGGCTTTCTGCAGCCAAGTAGGGTTTTTCTTTCCAACACCCGTATGCAATTTATATTCCTGATCTGCAAACTTAGCAGAGATTTCATAATATTTCGTTGCTTTGAAATTCAGGATTTCTTTTTCTCGATCCATTACTGTTTTCAGAGCAATCGCCTGACGCAAATTAGACGGAACACCTTTCCCACACTGTCCAACCATCACAGGAGCCATTTTGAAGCCCGTGAGACGATCAAGCACCCTTCGAGCCAAGTGTGCTGCCACCCATGACGAATCCATCGCCACAGGGCGTTCAAGAGCTGTTAGAACCCCTTTCTCCGTAAGTTCATTGATACGGATACGTTTGAACCGTTTCCTGTCGTTTTTATCCTTTGCAAGATTATTCTGCAGGTGGTAAGCCATAAACTCCCCTTCATAATCAGGATCACAGGCCAAATATACCATAGCAGCAGCATTTGCTTTCTTTTCAAGGAATGTCATTGTTTTTTTACTCTTTTCCGGCGTAACAAACTGCACGTTAACATTTTCTGTTGTTACAGTAACACCTAGTTCTTTTTCCGGCAGATCTCGTATAGGCCCATAGCAGGTAACGACTTCATAATCTGCATCCAGAAACTCTTTCAGCATTTTCGCTTTACATTCTGATTCTACAATAATCAATTTTTTCATATCCATACTCCCTTCTTTTTTGATTCACACACTTTGGTAATGAAATCACCAAAGTTCGACAGGAATAGTTGACTGCCTATGCAGTATCAACACTTCTACCATACTTCTGAGCCAATCGTTGCTGCATCCAGTCATACTCTTTTTCATAAGCATTGCTCAAAATTGCATGAAAATTTTCTTTGTCTGTCTGTTCCCTGCAGTAGCAATAAACCATTTTTAACACTTTCAGATATAAGGATTCATAAACTTCATAACATACCGGAACCTTAAATTCCAAAATGTCTGTTCTTGAAATCTTCCCCCTATCTTTTAAAATACGGTACGCCCTGCGGAATACAACAAACTGAAATGGAATAACAGAATCATAATCGACTTTGCGTTTATATGCCCGTTCTTCCTCTTTTTCAAGTGCTTCCCAATGCTCTGTCAGTGTGATCTGATTGCACATACAGCTCATTTCTTTTTTCATATAACTCCTCCTTTCTTGTTTACAGGTACAAAAAAAAGACGTACTGGTTTCGTTCGTCTTTTTCTCACACCTTACTCCTGATTAAATTAACTTTGACATAAATAAAAAATGGGTAGTCTGAAAAATGAACAGACTACCCCTAGATAAAATTAAATAAGATTCCTCTATAATATAGCACCATCCACATACATTGTCAAGATATGCAAAAAGAACACCCGAACTTTGGTAAGTAAATTACCAAAGTTCAGATGTTCTGCTATATCATGCAATAGGAGCGTTTTAATTATCGAAATTTTCGTCCCACTGTTTCAGCAAGCCAATAATCAAATCAGTTTGCTTATCATCATCCAATTTAACAAATCTTGCCGGTAGCTGCTCCTTGTCGATTTTAAAGGTGCATGTTTTCTTTTTCTTGCTACCATTGATGATATTTTCAAAATCATTTGCATTTAAAACAGACTTATTTTCCTCTGTTTTTTCTTCTGTTTTCTGTTTTTCCTCTTTTTGTGTATCTACCACAACTGGAGATTTTTCCTGCGTTTCAAAGTCAACATCCTCAATCGACTGGAATCCATCAAAAGCAGAACCACTTTCAACGGGGGCATTTTCTATTACATCTGCCGCCTGCTCCTCTGTAGGAGTTTCCGATACAGGGTTTTTCTTTTTACGCTGATATTCTTCAATCAGGCTATCTAACTGGGACATTGTGACTTTATTGCCCTGACGAAGATATCCATACAGTTCTTTCTTAAAAAGTTCATCAGACTGTACCATCATTTTGTAAGCTACATCAAAAGATACATGACCTGCATCCACTAACAACAAAATATCTTCTGGCATTTCCTTACCAGCCTTCAACTGTTTTACAGCTGTTGTTTTATTGCCGATCTTAAATACTTCTGCAAGCTGCTGGTATCTGTCATACTTTTCGCCATTATCCTGACGATCAGATCTTTTACCTTTCTGCTTTTCCAATGTTGCTTCATACGCTACCATTGCACGAACCTTTTCGACAAAACTCATTTCTTCTCTGCCGTTTAATAAGTTCGTATTAAGGTGGATCATCATTGCTTTCGTATCAGATGTATCAACTGGATATACGATTGCAGGAACAGTCGCAAGATGCAGATATTTTGCTGCTTCGCTTCTGTGTCTGCCTGCCAGCACTTCATATGTACCATCAGATAATGCTCTTACAATAATAGGTGTGAGAATACCATTCTCATCAATATCCCTTACCAATGTATGAAATTTCTCTGTCCCGATATAATCATGGAAAGGAGTTTCACCCTTAAATGGTACCAATTTATGAATCTCAATATTTTCTACTTTTTTTTCAATTAAGTTGCCACGGAACGGAGCCGTAATATCATACATTTTACTGCTACCCAGTTCGGCTAAAGATCTGGTATTTGTTGCACCATCGTTAGTTTTTTTAGCAAATTTAGAAAAATCTTTGCCCATTTACATCACGCCTCCTTTTCAGATAAACCAATTACTTCTGCTGCCAGTTTTTCGA
>CAZSIA010000135.1:0-4566 GCA_964606905.1 uncultured Anaeroplasmataceae bacterium
ATAAGTTAAGGACGATAATAATCGCGGTACCACCTTAGTTCTAGTTAAATACTAGCGCTCAAACATCTTTAACGCAGACATACGGCTAATTTTAATAGCAACTCCAAGGTAGTGGCAAATAGTTTTTATATAAGCTTGCACCATCCGCTTACTCTCTAAAATAAAAATTATATTTGTCGTGTCCTTTTCACAGTTTTCTAATTTAATTATAAGACTTTAAAATTTAAAGTCAACTATTTTTTAACTACGATAAATGGAATAACCATCTCGTTTGCTGTAATACCAGCATGATGAGATTTAAAAATCATTTCATCTTGTTCTTCGCAGAAAATAACAGGGTCAAAATTAAAATAATAATTCTTTTTTGCTATTGCAACAAAATCACCAATAAAAGAATCTAACTTATAATTAACATCATTTATATTCTCACCTAAATATCCTTCTTCAATAAAATCCTTTTTGCTAATCAAAGTAAAGTAATCAGCAAAATATGTATTGAATAATTTAACAAACGCTTTTTCCTTAAATGGCTTAACCTTAAAAAAAGCACATCTTCCTTCATTGCTAGGTAAACGCTCTAAAAGGCTTAATATATCAGTAAAATTAGCTATATAAATCGGCTTAACATCAATGTGCCCATGGTCAGCTGTAATTATAATAAGTGTATCTTCTGGTAAAGCTTTATCCATTTTTCTTAATTCATCATCAATATTCTTAATTACCTTCTTTGCTTCTTTTGAATACGCTCCATTTATATGCATCGTTGTATCTGGTTCAGTCCAATACATATAACAAAATGAAGATTCATGTTTATTTATTTCGAAAATATATTTTTCGCACATTTGGCTAAATGTTTCGCACTTAGAAGGCGTAAATGAAGGTCCTAATTCAAAAGTATAAGTGTTAAAATCTTCATAAAACTTTTTATAAGGCAAAATATCTTTTTCAATATTAATGTTTAATTGTGTTCCTGAAAAATATTCTTGGTTACGAAACATAACTACAAATTTATCCACTTCACTAAAATAATTACTCCAACCAACCCAACCAGTTTGAAGTGGTTCTATTCCACTACACAAAGCAGGAACTGCACAAGCAGTTGTAGGTGGAAAAACAGCATTTAAATCACAAACTTTATGTGCTTTTAAAAATGAATCATCGAATAAATTATTTCTAATGATATAAGACCCCATTCCATCTAACAACATAATGGCAATATGTTTATAACATTTTTCTTTCAACAACATATCCAATTCATAATATGTAGGATACTTTGGTGTAATACCAAAATATTTAGAAATAGAGGCATCAATATTTAAAATTGTATTATTATAATTTGGCATATATAACTTATTAGAAATTGTAATATAATCTTCTAATTCAAAAACTTCTTTTGAATCTTGACTGTTAAATTTAATAACACCATCTTGATTATAAGTTAATCTATAACCTTTTAATTCTTTTTTTATTCTTGGTAAATCATTAATTGATATTTTTCTCATAATGGTCTCTTACTTTGAAATTTTGTATCAAAACAAACACGTTTTGTCATTTGTTTAATTCTTTCTAAAATACGATTAGATTTAATATTATCAACATCATCTTTTATTGAAGCAAAGTGTTCTCTTAATAAATTATAGTCTAAGTTAGATGAAATAAAAATTGGCTTATTATTAATCATTCTATATTGAATTACAGGAGCAATAATTTCATCTCTTAACCAACTACTAATCATTTCTCCTCCTAAATCATCTAACATTAAAACATCAACATTTTTAAGTAAATTAACACGACTTTCAAGTAGATTTTCAGCCATTGCATTTTTTAAATTTCGACTTAAATCTGGCATGAAAACTAAAATCGATTTAATGCCTTTCTGAGCCAGTTCATTCGCTAAAGCACTCAAAAAATAGGTTTTTCCAGTTCCAAAGTTTCCATAAATATAAAGCCCTTGTGGAAATTTCTTTGAACTCTCTATAAACTTCGAAGCGTACTGATAAGCTTTTTCTCTAACTAATGTTGATGTATCAAAATTATCTAGTGTGGCTTCTTTTAAATAATTTGAAGCAAAAACAGTATTAACATTATTCTTTTTTTCTTCAATTTGTTTATATTCACATGGGGTATATGATAAATTTTGTCCATCAAAAGAAGGTTTTATACCACAAATTGTATTTTTACAATATTCTAACCCCCTACATTTTTTACAATTATTAAGTTCATCAACGTAAAAAACCGCATTCTTAATATTTTTACTTGTTAAAGTTATTCCTTTAAGAAGTGGTTCATCTTGATAAAGTTTAATTAATTTTTCTGCAGCACTCATTATAAATCTTCTACTCCCTCTTCGAAATTTTTAACATAGTCTTTTAACCATTCTGGTTCTTGAGATTTTGTCTTACTTCCCTTTTTAGTAGATGGTTTATTAGCTCGAACTGTAATTTCTTGATAAGCTAAATCAAAAGTTACAATTCCTTTATTTAACCAATCTTTAAGGATAGTATCAAAATAATTATACGCAGGGACTTCACCGCATTTTTTAATTGCATAAACAACGCATAGATTAATGACAGCACGTGGTAATGTTTCATATTCTTGATATAGTTGTTGAACTTTATCAATATCAAGTGCTGAAGCTACTTTAATCCCACCAGAATTTTCAATAATGTTTTTTGCTGGCAAGTTGGAGAAAATTGTTTCCATTTCACTCTTTTCAACTTCATCCTTTACTGCTAATTTTGGCAATTGATTTTCATGAAGTGAAGCATACATTTCTCTACACCTTTTGCTGCATAATGTGTAGTCAAAATTACCACTACTATTAAGTGATTTATTATAAATTTCTTGCATTGTAGCCTCATCAAAACCATAAGCGTACGCAATATTAACGATAAATGTTTCAAAACGCTTTGTGATTCTTTTTCCTTCTAAAAATGCCGATGCGATATTAGAAGCAAATAAATTAAAATCAAATTCATAATTTTTAATTTTAATTCCAGTATTTAAACGTCTATCAACAATATATTCAGTATTTTTAATTTCAATTTCCTCAATTGATTTAAACACATCATCAAATGATGCTGTAATTTCTTGATAATTTGTCTTGTCAACTTTTGTAATTTGAAACAGTTTTTGAATTCTTTTAAATTCCGTATCACCTAATAAAGAATATAAATACATGCCTAAAACACCATCAGATAAAAATCCTTTAGCGGTAAGTGGTGATTTTAATAAGAAAATATATTCATTTTCATGTTTATAAGTACTTAATAAACCAATTGCTTCAAGTTTTAAACGAGCAAGAGCAAAACTTTTAGGATTAAGACCCAAAATGTCTAAAATTTCCTTTTGTAGTAGGGTATGCGATGTTAGGCTTGTCCTATTAAGCAGTGAATGTAGTGTCATATACATCTTATATGCATCAGCCTCAATTAACGGTGCATATAACAATGTAATTACATTCACATCATCACTGTTAATAGTTGTTGAGGCATAAACAGTGATTTGGTCAAGCATATCAAACGTTTTAATCATGGATGAAGTGAAATTCCTTTGAATTTTACATATTTCCCAATTTGATTATACAATTTACTAACAACCTTTTTACCTCTACCGAAATCAAAAAACCAATTTGTAGAAATATTAAAATCTACACCTTGTTCATAACGGTTATAAGATGTGATTTTAACGATAACTACATGTGCTCCTTCAAGTAGCATTTCTTTAAAAGTGTCGTTAACATCCACTACTACATAACCTAAATCATCAGCCATTTTAAAAATAGCTTCTTTAATCTCTTCGTATCTAGCTTGATACCAATGTGTTCTAAATGCCTCTTTAGAATGTAATTCTCTTGTTTCATAAAATGACATACTAAATCATCCTTTCTAATTTAAATAATAATTGTTTAATTTGCCAATCTAAATCGCCTAGTGTGTGGCAATTATCGATAACAAAATCAGCTAAAGCTAATTTATCATCAAGCATCATTTGTGCATATATTTTTTTTAATGCTTCTGGAAACGTAATTTTATCACGTTCCATTAAACGATGAATTTGTGTATCTAAATTTACATAAACTACGATTTTTAAATCACATAGTTCATGAAAATCAGTTTCAAATAATAACGGACAATCTAAAAATACAAATCCATCTAAAGTATCATTTATTTCTTTAATGACTATTTTTTTAATTAAAGGGTGTAAGATTTGATTTAATTTTTCTTTCAACTCATTATTTGAGAAAATTAATTTTCCTAACTTTTTTCGATCAATTTCTAAGTCACTAGCCAATATTTGGCTACCAAAAGCCTTCACAACTTCAATATAACCAACATTATCTTTTTTTAGAATATAATGATTTATTTCATCACAATCGATAATCTTATAACCTAAAGTCCTAAGTCTATTTGATACTGTTGATTTACCGCTAGCAATCGAACCAGTTAATCCGATAACTTTCTTCATCAAATCTCACCCCCCCATTATTAGGAATAATATAATTGTAACATAAAATCTTAAATTTTAACGTTTTATTTTTTGACAATTTAGACAAACATATGTTCC
>CAZSIA010000136.1:0-4534 GCA_964606905.1 uncultured Anaeroplasmataceae bacterium
AAAGCGATGTTAGAAGCAATTTATGGGATTTCTCCTTATAATTCACCAACTGAGATGGGAGTTAATATGATTGGTTTTGCAATTTCAAACAATGAAGTTGCTATTAAGGCTAGTAAAGATGAAATAATCAGAAGATATCTAAATTCTTTACTTGATTTGAGAAATGGAAAAATAAAACGTGAAACTTGTGATAAAATTGCTTTATTGATGCACAAACTAAATATTAGTGTAAATGATCGAAAATGTGTCAGAGCTGCCTTAACTAAACGCGATATTGCAAATACTGTATCAATGGCAATCGAACTTAATGATGGTTCAATTATTACTAGTAAAACATCAAATCTATTATCAGCACCTGCAGCTTTAATTTTAAATTCACTTAAATTTTTAGCTGGTATAAATGATGAATTATTATTAATTTCACCGGCAATTATCGAACCAATCTCTGAAATGAAAATTAAAAATTTAGGGAATAAAAACCCACGGTTACATGTCGATGAAGTCTTGATTGCTTTAAGTATATCTGCAAGAACTAATCCTCTTGCTGATTTAGCGATGAAACAACTTCCAATGCTTAAAAACTGTGAAGCTCATTCAACAGCTATTTTAGCTCATGTTGACTGTGATGTATTTAAGAAATTAAAAATAAACTTAACATGTGAACCTGAGGTTTATGCAAAAAAACTTTATCATAATTAATGTATATTATTTGAAATAATTACCACAATATTTGTGGTGATTTTTTTTATGAATGAAAGAAAAAGATATTATACAAAATTATTAGAAGAAAGAAAACTTAAAAAGAAGTATTTAAAAAATGCAGGTTTAGCTTTTTTATTTGGCGGAATGATTTCATTATTAGGACAAATTATATTAGAAGTATTTAAATATTTTGAATTTAAAGAAAAAGAAGCAATAACATTGATGCTTATGGTTATTATTTTTCTTTCAATTTTACTAAGTGCATTAGGAATATATGATAAAATTGGTCAAGTTGCTAAATGTGGGACGATTATTCCAATAAGTGGATTTGCTAATAGTATGGCAAGCAGTTCAATGGAATATAAACCGGAAGGTTTTATTTTAGGTGTCGGAGCTAATACATTTAAACTTGCTGGGACAGTTGTTGTATTTGGAGTATTTAGCGCTTTTATCGTTGCGACAATTAAATATTTGGTGAATACTTTATGAAGATAGGAAAGGGATCATTTATATTTAAAAACGTCTATATAGAAGAAACAGCGGTAGCAATTGGAAAATTAGAAGCAGAAGGAAAAATGAAATCTTATGCTGATATAGTTTATACTGATCAATATTTTGAAGAGAAAAGTTTTGAAGCAGCAGAAAGAAAAATGCAGAAAGATACAATTGAAAAATTAAAAAGAAAAAAATATTTAATCGATAAAAACATTGATTTAATTTTAGGTGGAGATTTAATCAATCAAGAAATAATTTCAACTTTTGTAATGCGTGATTTTGATATACCTTTTATTGGACTATATGGAGCGTGTTCGACATTTGGTATAGCAACTATAATTGGTTCAGTTTTTATAGAATCAAATGGAGCTAAAAGAGTAATTACACTAGCTTCTAGTCATACACAAACAGCTGAAAGAACTTTTCGTTATCCTATTGAATATGGTGGGGCAAAAGAAGAAAGTACAACTCTAACAGTTACTGGATGTGGAGCAATGTTACTTTCAAATAAAAAAAGTAAATTAAAAATTACTGGTGCGACAATCGGTAAGGTATATGATTTTGAATATAAAAATTCATTTGATTTAGGCGGAGCAATGGCACCAAGTGCAATTGAAACTTTACTAACTCATTTTGATGATTTTAAAAGCAAACCAGCTGATTATGATTTAATTTTAACGGGTGACTTGAGTCAAATTGGATTTAGTGTTGTAAGTACAGCATTAAATGAAAAGTTTGAAAATGTTAAAAATTATGATGATTGTGGATTAATTATTTACGATTATTTCACGCAAAAAGTTTATAGTGGAGGTTCTGGATGTGGTTGTAGTGCTGTTGTAACTTGTGGCTATATAAAAGAAAAATTACTTTCAGGAGAACTTAAAAAAGTATTGATTTGTCCAACAGGTGCTTTAATGAATCAAACAACTACACTGCAAAAAGAAAGTATACCTTCAATAACGCATGCCTTTGTTTTAGAAAGGGTGGAAGAATGATCTTTTTATATGCATTTTTAATTGGTGGTGCGATTTGTATGTTAGCTCAAGTAATTTTAGATTTATTTGAATTAACACCAGGAGTAATTACTGCTATTTTTGTTATGTTAGGATCTACATTAGAATTTTATGATATATATGATAAATTAATTAAATTTAGTGGTGCAGGTGCACTTTTACCAATAACAAGTTTTGGACACTCATTAGCGGATGGAGCTTATAATAAGGCAATTGAAAGCAATTTTTTAGGTCTTTTTACTGGAATGTTTGATAATGTTAGTGGCGGAATTACATTAGCGATAATGTTAAGCGTGATAACCGCTTTATTTTTTAAACCAAAAGATTAAAAAGAATAAACAATAATTTAAACTCGTGATATAATATGTTAGAAAACTTTATTGTTGAGGTTTAATATATGAAGAAAATATTATTAATTACTACTGGTGGTACAATTGCCTCTATTCAAACTGATGGAGGTTTAAAACCTGGACTTGATGGAAAACAATTATTAGAATTTATACCACAATTAAATGAAATTTGTGATATTGAAATCAAGAGTGTTTTTAATCTTGATAGTACAAATATTTATTATAAGCACTGGTTAAAACTTGCAGAAGTTATTAAAGATGAATATGAGAGATATGATGGATTTGTAATTTGCCATGGTACAGATACATTAAGTTATACAGCTAGTGCATTATCTTATTTAATTCAAAATTCAAAAAAACCAATTGTTTTAACAGGTGCACAAAAACCTATAAATTTAGATATATCAGACGCTAAAACAAACCTTTTAGATAGTTTTACATACGCTTGTTGTGACACATCAAAAGGTGTTGTTTTAATATTTAATGGAAATGTTATTTTAGGTACACGTGCTAGAAAAATAAGAACTAAATCTTTTGACGCATTTAAAAGTATTGATTTTCCAAGAGTAGCTATTGTAAAAGATGGTGTTGTTATACCTTATATTACTAATTTGGATGAAAATACAAAATTTTATAATAAATTAGATTTTAATGTAGGTTTGTTAAAATTAATTCCTGGTATTAATTATAAAGTATTAGAGTTCATGCTGGAAACTTATGATGCATTAGTAATTGAATCTTTTGGTGTTGGTGGACTTCCGACATATGAAGAAAAATCATTTAACGATTTAATCGAAAAATATACTAAATTTGGTAAAATAGTTGTTATGAGTACTCAAGTGCCTAATGAAGGTAGTGATATTGCAATTTATCAAGTTGGTCATTATTTAAAACAAAATCCAAATGTTTTAGAAGCATACGATATGACAACAGAAGCAGTAGTTACTAAATTAATGTGGGTATTAGCTTTAACTAAAAATATTGATGAAATTAAGAATTTATTTTATAAAACAATTAGTAATGATATTTTGTTTAAAAGAGATTTTAGATAGTAAATTTGAAACTGAAGGCGGAAATTATTTCAGTTTTTTTTCTTAAATATTTTTTAAATATAATAACATTATTTTTTGAGAAAATGATTAAAATGTAATTTTCAATTTTTGTTGAAGATTATTTGCTTTTATTGTAATAAATGATTATAAATGATAAAATTTAACAAAAAAAGAAGTAGAGGTTTTTAATATGTTAACAATATTTACAGATACTGATACAGATATAACATTACAAGAAGCAAATGAGCTAGGTATTAAGTTAATTAGTATGCCATATATAATTGATGATGTTGAAGTTAAACCATATGTTGATTTTACTGAATTTAATTATCATGAATTTTACGATTTATTAAGAGCTGGAACACTGCCAAAAACATGTGCTATAAATACTGAAGTTTATCGCTATTATTTTGAAGAAGAATTAAAGAAAGGTAATGATATTTTATATATTCATTTTTCACGTTCAATGAGTGGATCATTTAACGCTATGGATTTAACAATAAGTGAACTAAAAGAAGAATATCCTTTACGTACAATTTATACTATCGATACTAGAGGTATTACAATTTTAAGTAATATTATTGTTAAAGATATTTTAGATTTATTTAAGGAAGGAAAAACTTTAGAAGAAGTACTTGCTTGGAGCGAAGAAAACGTTAATAAATATGCAACATATTTCTTTGCTGATACACTTAAATTTTTCGCTAGAAGTGGTAGAGTTAGTAATTTTGCCGGAATTATGGGTAATTTGATTGGTATTAAACCAATTATCTATATGGATGAAAATGGAACAATGACTAATATAGCAAAAGAAAAAGGAAAGAGAAAAGCTATTAATAAATTAGTTGAATATTTTATGGCTTTAGCTGTTGACCCTAAAGACCATCGTATTATAATTGGACATACTGATTCGTTAGAAAAT
>CAZSIA010000137.1:0-4469 GCA_964606905.1 uncultured Anaeroplasmataceae bacterium
CGTAAGGCATAAGGCTTTACGGGTTTTATTTTTTTGAGAAAAGGAAAGGAAATTAATATGATTAAAGAAAAAGAAATTACAATTATTGAGAAAGAATATTTTGATGACTTAAAGAAAATTAAAGAAACTATTAGGAACAGCCAAAATAAAGCAATGGTTGTTGTAAATAGCGCAAACATTATCAATAATTACAAAATAGGTACTATTATTAATCAGCGAAAGGTATGGGGAAATAAATATATCGAACGTTTATCTAATGATTTGAGAGAATATGGTGAAGGATATTCCTATGATTCATTAAAATTAAAATCAAGATTTGCGAAAGAATTTACGATTGATGAAATTAGGGAACAACCTGTTCCCCAAATTCCATGGGGAACTATTGTCGAAATCATGAAAAAATCTAGAACTCATGATGAAATGTTATGGTATATTAAACAGACTTACAAAAACGGTTGGGGAAGGTCAATAGTTTTAAATCAATTTAAATTGAAAGCTTATGAACGTAGCTTAATTGAACCTGAAACATCACCTGATATTACTACTTCTAACGAATTAACAAATGAATTATTTAAAGATACTTATGTCTTTGATTTTATTGATATTAATAATATTAAAAGCGAAAAAGAACTACAAAAAACATTATTACAAAATATAACTAAATTCTTGATTGAATTAGGTAATGGATTTTCATTTGTATCCGAAAAATATAAATTAAAAGTTGAAGATGATTATTACGAAATAGATTTATTGTTTTATCACATACCAAGTCATTCTTATGTAGTTATTGAATTAAAAACGACGAAATTTAAACCAGAATATATTGGACAATTATTATTCTATACTAATTATATAGATGCATATGTTAAAAGTGAATTAGATTCTAATACTATAGGAATTGTGTTATGTCCTGAAGCTAATGGTTTTGTATGTAAAACCACGTTAATGAATACTAAGAACATAGCTATATCAAAATATAAGTTTATAAATGAATTACCAGAATATCTAGAAAGAAAGCTAAGAGAGATAAAATAATTAGAATATTCTTTAAAAAATAAAATTAGCTCACAAATTGTGAGCTATTTACTATATATTTCGGTTATATCTAATTTATAAGTTGATATCTATTTTTCGACTTTTTGCAAGAGACATACTGATTCAATATTCACTGTAGCATTAAAACTACAATTTGGTATCTAGATTGTAACGAAAAAACTACTAAATGAAATCAATTTTGACTTCAAAATAATAGATATGTTTACTTGTACTACATCATTGTATACAGTAACTGGGTATATTATTTTGTTATAATTTAGCTACTATGCCCTAATTACCATAACACATTTTTTTAAATATTTCTCGTTTTTCTCTTGAAATTATACAACCGCAAACAAAAAAAAGTAGCAAAAATGCTACTCTCTTTTTACAACTTTGGGCTTATATACGTTATCCATACATTTTTATAAAAGAGGATACCCAATATTTATAAGCACTTTCATTATATTCTTATTTTTTTAAAAATCAACTGTTTTTTAATTTTGCCTCATCGATATAGCCTTATCAAGTAATGCTGAAACATATTTGTTAGTGTTAATTATTCTAAATCTTGATGAAAATTGAATAAATCCCAATTCTTTAACAAGTTTACCTATAAATTCATCTGCGAATGATGAAGTTATCATATCTACTTCTGCAAAATTAATTAAAATAGGTTGCGTATCGCATTTTGCCAAATTTAAAATATTGTGTTTTAACCTTTTACCTGCATAACGGGTACCAATTCCGTCGATAGCTTCTTTTTTTACATTAAAATCGATCCACCCCATGCTTGTTGATATTTCATCTATATAACTATTTATTTGTTCATAAGGTGAATAATTATCTAGTGCTTTATTGATATTAATTAAGGTATCAATGTTTAATGTGAAATCAATTCTAGTACACAAAAATTCATTGCTAATTACAGGCAAATTATTAAAATTGGTAATCTTATCATTATTAAAATCGTATTTAATGATTGTATTCCCTGTCATAATAGACAAATATCCTTTATTGTCTTTTACTATTTGATACAATCCCCATAAACCATTTCCTTGTCCTATTTTTCTATTTCCTGAAACACCTTTTCCTATAGCTAATTCAATAGCGTCTCTAGCACTTTGAGGTTTATATTCTCCCGATTCTAGCAATGTTTTATGTAATCCTATACCAGTATCAAATATAGAAATAACAATATGTTTTTTTCTTCGATGCAATTGACCCATAATGTATCCCCTAGAAGCCTTTGAATGATTAAATACATTATCCATTATTTCATTCATACACCAGCTTAAACCAACCAATACGCCTTCTTCACAGTCGATACTATATTTTAATTGAGAAATAATTTGTTCAGAAATGAAAGCTACATCCTGGCTAGTTGTGAAAGTAATAACTTTATCAAAAATATTATTTTTAAATAATTCTTGGTTTGTAATAACATCCAATGGGCTTTTAGTTTCAGTATGTACAATATATAAACCTTCTTTTTCAACGAATGTTATATTTGAACCTTTGTTTTCTTGATAATATTGCACAATTCCTGCAATTGAAACATGTGCAGGACTAAACGACTGTGAACGCATATAAGAAAAATCAAAAACAAAATCATTAATTCCGTTAGATGTATTTTTGTTAAGAATCCTAATTAAGTCACTTATCTTCTTTATATTTTTTAAACTATCAAAATATATATAACATTTTCCCCCAATTAATTCAGTTTTTAGCAAATCAATCACCTATCTTTCATATATTTTAAAAACTAATACATATTTCAACGAGTTAATAAAATTTTCATTTTTACAAAAATAAACAAAAGAAAATTTTATCTAACCCCATATTATTACATCGAATATATTCTTAACATGTTCGTAGCATCCTAATATTTTTGCATATTCATATAGTTTTTCTAAATTTAAATACTTTTTCTTATATTCCAAAATAGCATACGCTTTTTCCTCTTCATCAAAAACATCATATAAAAACAAATTGCATATACACCTTTCTTTATCATAACATTTCACTAAATTTCCACCAGGGGTTATCACTTCACTGATTCCTGTTCGATAAACATGTTCTTTTCTACTGATAAACGATTTAAACCCATAATACGTTGTATTTCTCCCGAAAGGAAACGCAACATCAATTTCATTTAATTGCCTGTTAGTTAATTCATTTAAATATAAAGCTGTCCTATTTGTGTAGACCAGATCATTATATACTAAAGAATTTATAAATAGCTCATCTTCAGCAACATCTTTTAATACATAAATTCCTCTATGAACTTTATTAATAGTGTTAAGTCTTTCCAACCTCGTCAAATAAATTGAAGGGATATTATTTTTCTTTAAATCTTTAGCTAAAATATAACCATTTTTATTTAATTTAATAATTTTGTCTTCCATAATACCATTCCTTTTATACTAACATTATATCGTTTTGTTAGCTTAATTGCAACAAATTGAACAAAAATATAATTTAATATTTGCAGCATCAACATTTAGTCTCAGAAGATTGCAATTTTACATACAACCCACGTTGTACGCATCCCGTATGACTAGATGTTTTGATTTAGTTTTGATTTAGTTTTGATTTAGTTTTGATTTAGTTTTGATTTAGTCATGATATAGTCACGTGTACAACATTAGGATTATTTTAAGCCAGTTTGATACTAATTCACTTGTTTTAAGACTTGAAATACAGCAATAAAAAAAGACCGATTTCATTATCAAAACGATAATTTCGGCCTTATTATGTTGTTTTATTGTTCTATACGATTTAGTAGTGTCACGGACTCAATATTCCTCGATACTGGTAAATTCGATATATCTTTTCTGCCATATGCAACGTATTTGAATGACTTATAATTACCGTTTTTGATATGTTCACATACTCAAGAGAACTTGTGTTAGTGAACAATAAGCATTCAATAATAATTGCTCTTACCCTAAATCATCCATTAAAAGAAAATCTTCTAATTTTATATGTTTTACAGTACTTGTTGAAAAATCTATATCATCATTAGTAATAATAATTTTTTGGTGATTATTATCTATATCAGCGAAAACACCAAATTCTCTATTATATGCTTTTTCATCTACAACGCTATAAGCGACTTGAATTAAATATGTTTTATTATCTTTTGTAGCAATGAAATCAATTTCTTTTCCTTTATTGTCATAAAGTTTAACAGTATAGCCCATATACAGTAATTCATTGTATACAATATTTTCTAAATTATGATCAATATCGTATCTATTATTTACGACTCTCAAAGAATTAAAACAAACGTCAGAATTATAAATTTTTCCATAATAAGCTAATTCTTTTTTTGTCTTTGAACTATATTGTGGGATTTCATCAATTATATATGCCTCTTTAAGGAATTCTAAATATTTAATAACAGTATTTAATGATATACTCTCACATTG
>CAZSIA010000138.1:0-4448 GCA_964606905.1 uncultured Anaeroplasmataceae bacterium
GGTATGATCCCTACTTATTTAGTAGTTGATAGTCTAGGAATCAAAGATACAATGTTTGGCTTTATTTTACCTGGTTGTTTATCTGTTTGGAATATTATGGTAGTAGTTACTTATATTTCTCAAGCGATACCAAAAGAATTATATGAAGCAAGTAAGATGGATGGATGTAGTGATTTTAGAATGTTTACAAGTATTGTTTTACCTTTATGTAAACCAATCATTGCAATAATGGTTCTGTTCTATGCAGTTGGATATTGGAATTCATATTTCAATTCATTATTGTATTTATCAGACCCTAATTTATATCCATTACAAAGAATTTTAAGTGATATTATTATTTCTAATGATTTCTCGTCTATGCAAGCTGCAGGTGGAAGTTTAGCAGAACAAGGACGAATGATGGAATCAATAAAATATGTAACTATAGTAGTTTCAAGTGCCCCAATTTTAATGCTTTACCCATTTTTACAAAAATACTTTGAGAAAGGAATGCTTGTTGGAAGCATAAAGGAATAAAAATATGAAAAAAATATTTATTTTATTTGCAATGTTATTATTATCACTTTCAGTTATTGGCTGTGATGGAAACAAAACAAAGTATGATCCAGATAATTTCTTAGAAACAGGAGATAAAATCGTAAAAGAAAAAATTGAATTGACATTCTTTGCTCCATTACATTCTTTACACACTAAAGAAGGTTATAATGCAATGAAATTATTTAAAGTTATGGAAGAAGTTACAAACATTCACATTAACTGGGTTTATGGTAATGTAAGTAATTATGATGAAATAAGAGCAAGTCAATGGACAAGTAAAAATCGTCCTGATGCATTCTTCTTATGGAATTCTACTGAAGAAGTAGTTAAGTATGGTGAAAACGGAACTATTTACGAATTAACTGATTATATTAAAGATTATGCTCCAAATTACCAAGCAATTTTAGATAGCAATCCTGAATACAAAAAAGCTGCAACATTTAATGGAAAGATGTATTCAACATTAGCTATTAATGATGTTCCTCGTGATCAAACATTTAAACAATTTATTAATCAAAAATGGTTAGATAACTTAGGATTAGAAATGCCTACAACTACTGATGAATTATATACAGTATTGAAAGCATTCAAAACAGAAGACCCTAATGGTAATGGTATTAATGATGAAATTCCACTTTCAAGTGCTTCATTAAATCAAACAAGAAACTTCTTAATGAGTGCCTTTGGTTATGTTTCAACTGGTATGGAAATGGTTGATGGACAAGCGGTATTTGTTCCAACAACTAATAATTATCGTGCATACTTAGAATTTGCTAATAAATTATTTGAAGAAAAATTGTTAGATAATAATACATTTACTATGGATGAAAGAGCATTAGCTGCTAAAGGTAGTTTAGTAGGATGTTTTGATGGTTCTGCTGCATATTTAATCGCTGGTGAAGCAAATGATGCTAATTATTCAGCAGTATCACCTTTAACTTCAAGTATTAATTCTGAAAAGATGTGGTTAGGATTTAATACAGTTAGTCCATCTGCAATTATTATTCCAAAGACAAGTCCATATGTAAAAGAAATAGTTCGTTGGATTGATTTCTTATATAGTGAACAAGGAATCATGCTTCAAGCCTTTGGTGAAGAAGGTGTTGACTTTACATGGAAAGATGATACTAAAACATCATTCACATTCAATGTACCAAGTGGAATGAACATTGAAGAATTCCGTGGTACATTAACTCCTAGTGTTGGTTTAGGTGTTGTTACTTATTTCTCTAAAGACTTTGTTTTAAAAGAAGATAATGAATATACAAGTAGAATTAATCAAGTTGTTGAAGAAGCAAATTATATGGATTACTTAAAAGTACCTGTACCAGATTTATTATTTACTAAGGAAGAACAAAATCGTTTAGCTATTATTGAGACTGACTTGGAAATTTATATGTCAGTATTTGAACAAAAAATGATAAGTGGAAAAGAAGATATTAATGATTCAACTTGGAATACTCATTTAGAAAATATAAAGAAATTAAAAGTTGAAGAATTGATAAGTATATATAATGCTGCATATCAAAGATATTTAGCACAATAGGTGTTTTATATGAGAAAGATATTTATTGTTGGTAGTATCAATACTGATTTTGTTATTTCTACTCCTTATATTCCAGCTAGTGGTGAAACATTAACAGGTAGTGACTTTTTTACAGCACATGGTGGCAAAGGAGCCAATCAAGCAGTAGCTGCTGCAAAATTAGGTGGAAAAGTTTTGATGTGCGGTTGTGTTGGTAATGATTTGTTTGGAACTGATGCAATTGAGTCTTTAAAAAAAGTAGGAGTTGATACTTCACATATCAGAGTATGTGAAGGTGTTCCTACAGGAACTGCTGTAATTATAGTTGAAAATGGAGATAATCGAATCATTTTAGATAAAGGGTCTAATGTTTGTTTATCAAAAGAAGATATAGATGCTTTTTTGGAAGAAGCAAATGATGGTGATATCTACTTAACACAATTAGAAAATCCAATTGATGTTATTGGATATGGATTAATGAAAGCGAAGGAAAAGGGCTTAAGGGTTATCCTTAATCCTGCTCCTGCAAACAAAGATATAATTCCTTATTTGGAATATTGTGATGTAATTATTCCTAATGAAACAGAAACTGAATTATTAGGTGGAAAAGATTATTTATTAACAAAATGCGAAACTGTTCTAATAACTTTAGGCGGTCAAGGTTTTGAAATTAATAATGAAAATCAATCAAATACATATCCGTGCATGAAGATTGTTCCAGTTGATACAACTGCAGCAGGAGATACTTTGTGTGGTGGATTAGTTGCAGAACTTTCAAAAGGATCTACATTAGAAAAAGCAGCCATATTTGGAAGTAAAGCTGCAACAATAGCGTGCACTAAAAAAGGTGCACAGCCTTCAATACCTTCACTTGAAGAAGTATTGAATTATTAGGAGGATATATGTTAAAGAAAGGATTAATGTTTTTATTGCTTATTATGTGTATGACAGTAATATGCTCATGTAAAAATAATGAAACACCTTCAGATAATCCAAATCCTGATGAAACATTAGGAGGAGATGAATTTACGGGTGATGAAAGTTTAAATGAAGAGTATCCTGATTTGCTTGATGCAAGTAATGTAGGTGTAATAGAAGATAAGTTCTATAATGAAAGATTATATGGTTCTGAATCTTTAACTATTTCACATGTTATTAACGCAAGCGAATATGGTGTAGATGGTTCAGACATGATGGATGATACATTAGCTTTAATTGCTGCTATTGAAGCTGCTGGACAATATACTGAACAAGGTTTAGTTCAAATTAAATTACCAAAAGGTGATTTAGATTTAATTGAACAAATCAACCCTATTGACAATAAATATGGTGTCGTTCTAAGAAATGCGAAAAATTTAGTCATTTCAGGCGATGGAACAAATATTTATTTTCATGGTGAAATTAAAGGATTTATTGTTGAAAATTGTGAAAATATTTATTTTGAAAATATAAATATTGATTATGGTGTTCCACCAACATCAACAGGAACCATTTTAGAAAATGATGGTAAAACTTTCAAAGTTAAAGTACATGATGGTTATGTTGTAGATGAAACAACTAGAATTTCTGCCTTTTTAGAATTTAATAAAACTTCTTATACACCTAGAACTAAAGGTAATGATATTTATGGCGATGTTCAAAATGTAGTATATTTAGGTGATAATGTTTTAGAAATCACATTTAATTCTCAATATAGTGTTGCACCTGAAGGAACACTAGTTGCATTAAGACACTATTTATATGAAAATGATTTATTCTTTGTAAATAAATCTAAAGATATTCATTTTGAAACAATGAATATTTATAGTGCAATGGGTATGGGGGTACGTGCTTACTCAACTGAAAATTTATATTTTAACAATTTTAATTTTATATTAAAACCAGATACTGATCGCCTTATGACAGCTACTGCAGATGCCATTCATACAATTGATTGTTATGGTGAAGTAAAAATCACAAATTGTTTATTTGAAAACGTTGGTGATGATGCTGCAAATGTACATAGTATGTATTTAGAAATTAGAGATATTATGGATAGCAATAAAATATATGCTATAAATCCGAGAGGGTATAATTTTATTCCAAGTGTTGGAGATACTTTAGAAATCAATACTACATTTGATATGACTTTAATGTATTCTGGAAAAGTTAAAAGTGTTGTAGATAAAAACCCTGGTTTTGAAATTGAATTTGAGGAACCATTAGACGAAAGAGTAGAAACAGGAATGGTAGTTGGTAATGTAACTAGATCTCCTAAATTTGAATTTTCAAATAACATTGTTAGAAATAAACGTTGTCGTGGGGTATTAGTGCAAACAAGAGATGTAGTTATTAGTAATAATACATTTGCTAACCTTTCAGATGCTGGTGTTTTATTAACAGGTGA
>CAZSIA010000139.1:0-4440 GCA_964606905.1 uncultured Anaeroplasmataceae bacterium
GTACATTATATGGCGTTTATGACTTTTTAGAAAAAATTGTTGGAATTAAATTTTTAACTATTAGTTATGAGTATATTCCAAAACTTTCAAAAATTGATCTTCCTGAGCTTAATATTACTGAAATTCCTGTATTTAGAATGCGTGGAGATTATTATGAGGCAGTTAAGCAAGATTTATTCTATGGAGCTAAAATGCGTTATACTACACCAACACAATCAGCAAATGCTGACGCTATTGGTGGTGGATTTAAAGACGACTGGTTTAGTGATTTCCATTCATTCCATATTGTTGTTCCTTTTAACGAATACTATCCAAAACATCCAGAATGGTATACAAATTCACAAGCCGCAATTGCTCAACCATGTTTAGCTAGCGGATTAAATGATGATGGAAGTGTAAATTATGAAATGGGTGAAAGTTATTTATTAGCTACTATTAATGAATTAAAAGAAGCTATTCTAGCTAATCCTGATATTGTTTATTATCATATTGGTCAAGAAGATAATACATATGTTTGTACTTGCGTTGATTGTCTTCGTCAAGTAAAAAAGTTTGGTACTCGCAGTGGTCAAATGATTGCTTTTGTAAATGCTGCGGCTACTGCAATAGATTTATGGATGGAAGAAGAAAATATTAATTTAGGTCATGAAATTTATTTCTCTACATTTGCTTATTCTTATAGTGTGATGGCACCAACTTATCGTGATGATGATGGTAATTATATTCCTTATGACCCAGTAGTTATTCCAGCTGATAATGTATATGTAATGTTTGCTCCTATTGGTGCATGTTACTCTCACGCTTTAAATGACCCTGACTGTACAATGAACATTAATGATACTTTTGTACAATTTGCTGGATGGGCTTCTATCTGTTCAAATTTCTATATTTTTGACTATAACGTTAACTTTAATGACTACTTAGCATGGCATCCATCAATGGGAGTTATGAAAGATAATTTATTATATTATGAAGATATTGGTGTTAGTGGTGTTATTACTGAAGGTGCCGCTAGTGAATGTTGGAATTATTATCAACAAGATTTAATGAGTTGGATGTATTCTAAATTATTATGGAATCCTCATCGTGATGTTAATGCACTTATTTCTGAATTTAATCGTTACTATTTTGCAAGTGAAGAAATAGGAAAAGTTTTAGATGAATACGTAGCGTATATGAATGGTTATTATGAAATGGTATCACATACTCAATCAGCTCAATTGTTACATGCGACTACCTTTTCAAATTCTAGTAGATGGTTAGTTTCTGCTCAAACTTTAAATAAACAATTTCTTGAAGGTGCTGAATCTTATATTTTAAAAATTAGTGATATGGTAGAATCAAATTCCAATTTAACGGAAAAAGAATTGGCTGATTTTAGGCATAATATTTTGTCTTTAAATATTCAAATTGAATATATGAAGTATATAAATTATGACTCAGTCTTTTATACAACTGAAGAAGAAAAAACAAAGTTCTTAACAAAATTATTTGATGATGCTGAAGAATTAAATGTTCAATCATTTAAAGAATTAGGAATAAGACTTGCAGATCTTCGTGCACAAGAGGGGGTATAAACTATGAAGAAAAAGAGTTTAGTTATTGCCTTATTATTAATTAGTTTAGTTTGTTCGCTTTTTATATTCACCTTAAAGGTTGAAGCAGAACAACTATATGAATATGAAAATATATCTTATGTTGATTTAGGAAATGTAATGGGTCTTGAAAAAGATACTGAGATGAGTATTGTTGGTGATAGTAGTGTTGCTGATGCTACTGATATTAATACTATTTTATCTTTCGGATTTATCTATAAAAAGGAAGTTCCAGCAAGACAATGGTTTGCTTTTTTGACTCAAAATTTCCAATGGTTAAATAATTATTCTGTTACAATTAATAATCCTATAAATGCAGAAACAAATGCTTTAGAAAATGCATATATCGAGTTTGGGTATGGAAGCGATGCTCATACAATGTGTTTTGGTAAATATGAAGCAGATGAACACTTTGAAGTTGGACAAAAATATGTAATGGATATTGGTGTTGTTGAACTATTTAGTGATGCAAATTATAAAACAAAAGTTGCTGAACGCATTAAGGGGATAGTTTATAAAGTAGTAGATGGTGAATATGTTGAAATGATTAATGCTTCTTATGATCATGAGGGATATGATGAAACAATTTCACCTAGTACTCGTGGAAAATCATTCTATTTCTATTTTAATGAAGGCTTTAATATTTCAACTGGTAAATATTATAAAGAAATGCCTAAGTATGAAGGTGATTTATATACACCTCAAGTTAAGAGTACAGATTTTTATCAAGTTTTAAATGTAGATGCTAATTTCCGTCAAATTGGTAGTTCATATGATTATTATATAAGTGGGTCTGGGTCTACAAATAGTTTTATGTCTATTGGCGTTACATTCTCACAAGTGGTTTATCAAAGAACATTCGTTGCTTTTAATGTTCAATATGGAACTAGTTGGAATGGTAACTATAGTTTTTGCTTTAGCCAAAATGGTAATATTACTTTAGGTTATGGAAGTGATTTTCAATCTTGGGGATTCTTTAACTTTGGTACATTTGAAATAAATCGTAAATATGTTTTTGAATATGGTAGTGTTGAATTATTTTCAGATAACGAGCTTACAACAAAAGTTGGTGAAAGAATTGTTGTTAATGTTTACAAGACAACTGATGAAGGTACATATGAATTAATGGGTACTGCAAGTAAGGATATTATAGAAGAATATTATGAATATTTTCCAGCCAGTAAGCGCGGTAATTGTACATTCATTCATCAAATAGCTGGTACAAGTTTTAGTTGTGGATTTTATAATCGGGACTATAAAGGTGTTATTGTAGTTGATAAAGATTATTATGTCGTAGATTTATCGTATGGAGCAAAGTATGACTTTTCTGGTTTTTATCATGAAAAAGAAAATTATGAATTTACTGGTTGGTATTATTTAGACTCATATAATCGTAAGGTGTTTATTCCTGAAAAAGGAGTCTGGAACTATGATTTCTCAACTATAAATGATGGATATTATACTTGTGAAATATATGCAAATTATGAACCACTTTCGTATGATATAAATTATGTAATTAATAATGGAGTAAATAATAGTTTAAATCTTAATAAAATTGTTATGGATAAAAAAATGCCTTTATTAGATCCGATTACAAGTGAAGGATATATCTTTAAAGGATGGTATGTTTCTAGTGATTTTGCTGGTGAAAAAGTTACAGAAGTAGTTGGAAATAAAGATATTACATTATATGCTAAAATTGTAAAAGCTAGTAAAGTTGAATTTAAATATAATGATGATATAATTGAAACGATTTACGTTGATAAAGAAGTTTCCTATCAATTACCAACTGAAATTGGTGAGGTGGTCGTTAGTTGTTTAGAAGTAGAAGGTAATATATTAAATAATTCAATGATATTTGCTACAGATACTGTTGTAAAGGTAAGTGGTACATATAAAGATTACAATATTATTTATCATTTAGATGGTGGAAATAATAGTAGTGATAATCCTGCTATGATTAATTATTTTTCTGAGGCTTTATTAAATAATGCAACTAAAGAAGGCTATTTATTTGGTGGGTGGTACACTGATAAATTATGCCGAAATGAAGTGAAGAGTTTAAATGATGTTTATGATGATATTAATTTATATGCGAAATTTTATAAGATTTGTGATGTTGAAGAAATTGAAATTGAACCTAATGGTGACGTTCCTTATTATTTACCACAATTAAATACTCCTTCTGGTAGTATTGTTTCGATAAAATTATTTGATGAAAATAATAAAGAAATTGAATTATCGAATAAAATAAATTATTATTTTAGTGAAGAAGGTACTTATAAACTTGTGTACCATGTAGACACTTTATATGGTGAATATTTAGATTATAATATTATTATAAAGGTAGTAGCAGAAGAGGATATATTGCCAGAAAATCCAACAGATAATAATCAAAATAATGATACTATTAAAGATGATTCTGGTTGTAGTGGATCAATTGCTTCATCAATTATTTCTACTTTATTATTAGTTGGTGCGTTTTTTGTTATTAAAAAAAGAAAAGAAAATTAATTGATTTTTATTCAAATGGCTTAGATATAGAAGGAGTGATAGTTATGCGCTGGAATATAGATGAAAATAAAAAAATGATTTATACATCAAATTTTAATAATCATAAAGATGATATTGAACTTAGTGGGGAAAAAGTTTCCGCAATTATTACTTATCAAGTAAGTGATAATATTTTAAATATAAAAAGGCAATTTATTTATCCGATGTTTAGAATTCAACCAAATAATACACTTGCTTCTTATAAGCCATTTGATAATGATTTATGTATTGATTTTAAAGAGAAAGAAGTATTTGATAGGGTTGAAATAGATGGTATCTTAACAATTTATAC
>CAZSIA010000140.1:0-4439 GCA_964606905.1 uncultured Anaeroplasmataceae bacterium
CCTGTTTTCTTAGCATATCTAAAATTTCATATTGTTCTAAAAGTGGCTTGTCACCTTTAGATAAAACCGCTTCTATTGTATATTTTATACAAAGATACATAGCTAAATCAAAATTACCTTCATCTAAAATTTTTCTAACTTCTTTACATCTTGGATAAATTCTAGAATCTTCAGCAAAATCAGCTATTACTAATATTTTCTCAAATAAAGTCATATTTACTCTACCATAAACATGATATTTAATTGCATTTAGTATTTCCTCGTCAAAAATTTGAAATTTTTCTTTTGCAACCACACTTGATGCATAGGCATGATAAATCTCTGGTGCATCTTTAAATTTTTCAATAATTTCCTTATCTTCAATTATTTCGACCATTTCTTCTACAGATTCATATTTACAATAGTCATGAAGTAAACCAGCTATATATGCTTTTTCAGAGTCTAAATTAAACTTTAGTGCCAATTCTTTAGCTAATCGAGCTACTCCTAAAATATGATTTAGTCTTTTAGAATTTGCATATTTTTCTCTAACACAACCCTCTATTTTTTCAACCGATAATTGGATCACGCAACATCACTCCGCATCCTTTAATTGTTGTAACACTAACTATGGCAGGTGCATTTTTAACTGCTATAAATCCTAAACCATTAATAACTATATCTTGTGGTTTAATTATTTCAAACACAGTTGTTTCATATTCTAAATTTAATGTGTTAATTTTAAACATTTCATAAACTTTACTTGGAAAAATTTCTAATGCTCTGTCATATTTAGAACGAGAAATCGATAATGTATTGGCGAAATAAGTTATAAAACTATTTTTATTGCCTTCTAAATAATTAAAACAAAGGAACCCTCCAACTAATAAAGATTGTTTTTCATATAATTGATATACGCCTGGCTTTATTTCTGTTTTAGGCATAATAACTTTATAGTCCTTAGCATCTACAATCGATAAAATATTATCATTATTAACTAAACCTGGTGTATCATATAATATTCCTTTTTCAAAAAAAGGTATTTCAATTAAATTTAATGTTGTAGCTGGAATAATTGAAGTAGTTATTAAATCATAATCAAGCATCCCTTCACTTCTTAAAAGTTGATTAATTAAACTACTCTTACCAACGTTAGTTGAACCTAAAATATATACATTTCTACCTCTTCGATAGCGGTCCATCATCGTAACTAATTCGTCGATGTGATGTTTTTTATGAACACTAATTAAAAGAATATCTTTTACTTTAAGCCCCATAAATTTTGCTTGATGTCTAACCCATAAAGAGAGTTTACCTTCTTTTAAACTTTTTGGTAACAAGTCCATTTTGTTAGCTACTAATATAACATCTTTATCTTTAATCATATCAATTACGTTTTGATTAAGGGTACTTGAAAAATTAAAAATATCTAATACATAAACAAATAACGCATCTTTTTTTGTTATTCTTTTCAAAATATTATAGTACTCTTTTGTACTCAACTCATTTTTTACTATTAAATTATAATTTTTAATCTTATGACAACGCATACAAACTACATCAGTTAAATTTTCTTTTTCTAATACACTTTCATATACATAACCAATTTTATTTGGATCAGTAGTTTGTAACACCGCACCACAGCCTATACATTTAATCTCTTCCATAATTTTCCTCTTTGTATACTATCAAATATTGTTCATAAAGATTTGGATGCTTATTTTTAATTCTTTTTAAAACGTGTGTCTCTAACATACGATTAAACCGTGTTGTCCATTTTTCCGTTTTACGATCGATGGCTTTTACTAAAATGGATGTATAATTCATTCTATTTGCCGCAAATACATCAGTCATAAGTTGATCACCAATTGCAACTATTTCATTAGGCATATATTTTTTTGAGGCTTTTTTTAGAATCTTTTTAAATCCACATTTTAAAGGTTTATAAGCTTTTGCTAAATATAAAATATCTAGTCTCTCTGCAAAGTCTTTTACTCTTTCTCGACATGAATTATTTGAAATAATCATAACTTCAAATCCTTCACTTTTTCTATCTATTATCCACTTAGCCAAGGCATCATCAACATTACTTTCTTTATAGGAAACTAGTGTATTGTCTAAATCTGTAAGAATTAATCGAATACCGCTTTCATATAATTTTATGTAATCAACATCAAAGATGGTCTCTTTGTAAATAGTTGGGATAAATTTTTCATCTTTTATTAACCCTAAAAACATAATAGCGCCCTCCAAAATATTCAACTTATTATACAATTTTAAGACTGTTTTGTAAATACAAAAGGAGGTGTAGAAAATGTTAGACCTACTTACTTTATTTATCTTTCCCTTTTTTGGTACTATTAAAAGCGAGTCTTATCCACCAGCTTTATCAACTGAAGAAGAAAAAAAATATATTGACATGATGGAAGTTGGAGATAAAAATGCCAGAAACAAACTTATTGAACATAATTTAAGATTAGTAGCACATATTGCTAAAAAGTATGAAAATACTTTTGAAGATAAAGATGATATCTTATCAATCGGAATTATAGGCTTAATTAAAGCTGTCGATTCCTTTAATTATAATGCAAAAAATAAGTTAGCTACATATGCAGCTAAATGTATCGAAAACGAAATATTAATGCATTTTAGAAGTAACAAAAATAAAAGAAACTATACATGGCTATCAACGCCAATCGGACTTGATAAAGATGGAAATGAAATTGAACTAATGGACATTGTAAAAGATGAAAGTATGCCTGTTGATGAACAAATGGAAGTTGATGAATCACATAAAAAACTTTATCAATCACTAAAACTGTTAAACGAGAGAGAGTTAGATATAATTTCACGCAGATATGGACTATTTGGAAAAAAAGTTGAAACACAAAAAGATATCGCAAAACAAATGAAAATAAGTCGTTCGTATGTATCTAGAATCGAAAAAAGAGCATTAATGAAACTATACTTGACGATGGGAGACGAAAAATAAAAGGGATTAATTTTGAGGCAGCTGAAAAAGATTTAACTTTTGCAGCAGCCTCTTAATTTTCCCCTTTTTATCTTTTCAAAAATTGTTTAAAGTAAACCAAAAGTTCTGGTGAAATAACATGTTCAATCCTACATGCATTCTCTTCTGCCAACTCTTTACTTACACCAATTTTTGTAAGTAATGCAGTTATAATTTCATGACGTTCAAATATTTCTTTTGCTTTAGCTAAGCCTAAATCCGTAAATTTAATACTTCCATTATCAATAACAATATATTCTTTTTTCTGAAGTAGTCCCATAGCTCTTGAGACACTCGCTCTTGAATAATTAAGTTCAGTCGCAACATCAATACTTCTAACATCCATTCCTTTTTCAGCTAAAAGTAAAATCGTTTCTAAATACATTTCTTCCGACTCATGATACTTCATCTTAATTCACCTAACTTACTTATATCTTTACATTCAATATAACATATATTTTGTTTTATTACAATTATTTAAAACTTTTTATTATAAAGTCTTGCATAAGCTCCGTTTAACTCCAAAAGTTCATCATGAGTTCCTCGTTCTACAATACCATCTTCGCCTACTACACAAATCATTTTTGCATTACGAATTGTAGAAAGTCGATGAGCAATAACTAATGTGGTTCTCCCTTTTGCTAATTCTTCTAAAGACTCTTTTATTACATGTTCACTTTCGTTATCAAGGGCACTTGTCGCTTCATCAAAAATCAAAATTGGTGGATTTTTCAAGAATACTCTAGCAATACTAATTCTTTGTTTTTGACCACCAGAAAGTCTAACACCTCTTTGACCTACTTCAGTATTATAACCATCTGGTAAATCCATAATAAAATTATCAGCATTAGCTCTTTTTGCAGCAATGATAATTTCTTCTTTTGTTGCATTTAAATCACCATAATTAATATTATCATAAATATCGCCATTAAATAAATACACATCTTGTTGAACAATTCCGATGTTGTCACGAAGTGATTTTAAAGTTACATCACGAATGTCAATACCATCAATTTTGATACTTCCTTCTAAAATATCATAAAATCTAGGAATCAATGAACAAATAGTTGATTTACCAACACCGCTTTCACCAACAAGAGCAATATAATCACCCGGAGCAATATCAAGATTAAAATTGCTTAAAACTAACTTGTTAGAAGTATCATATTTAAAATCAACATTTTCAAATGTAATTCTTCCTTTTACATTTTCTAAAGTAATTGCATCAGGTTTTTCATAAGGTTCTTCGGCAATACTCATAAGCTCATAAAATCTTTCAAATCCAGTCCAACCCTCTTGGAATGTTTCAAAGAATGCAATAAATTGTCTTACCGCACTTGTTAAATTCCCAATCAACATTAAATATAATAAGAAATCACTAACAGTTAAATTAATTGCATTTCCAATTTTATAATAAATTAAAAGTGCACCTACTAAAATAACAACCACT
>CAZSIA010000141.1:0-4438 GCA_964606905.1 uncultured Anaeroplasmataceae bacterium
AAGGAGTAGGACATGGAAAAAATGAGAGATATGGAATTGTTAGAAATTAAGACAATTTGTGATTGGTTTGTTGAAAATAAATTTTTGATTATTCAAAGTGCTTCTAATTCTAATAATGAAAGAAATAAAGCGTTTGAATATTTAGATTTATATAAATCGACATATGCGACAGTGTTTAATAATTTTTATAAGGGTAAAATTCGTTTTGAATATGCCTACGATCATAAAATTGGTAAATTTATTTTAGATTTATGTCATTTGAATAAGAAAAGTTTAATTAAAATTACATCATTAATTAAAGATATTTTATCTCAAGAATTAGGAGATATGTGGATTATTAATCTTACTAAATAGTTTATTGTTTTAAATTTGTGTTTGTTTGAAATCGTTGTTGTGCTAAAATAGTAATTAAGTAGGTGGTAAAAATGAAGAAGAAAAAAACACTACAATTATTTCAATTTATTTTAGCAATTATTTTAAACTTATTATTAATTTTCACTGCTAGTGATTTAGAGACGGAACTTTTAATATTAAAGGGTAAAATGTTAATTATACCAGTTTTACTTTGGCTTATTATGCTTGCTATATTTTGTTTTGAAACAAAGTTTAAAACAAGTAAGGTCCGAATGATTTATTTAATTATAACGAGTTTTTTAATGGCTTTAGTAACGGATGACTTTGAACTTACTGCTGCGGCTTCAATGGTTTTTTCTATACCTTATCTAATTATGATGCTTATTGTTTGTTTTAAAGGTAGTAAAGATGTTAAAGTTGAAGGTAAAAAAACATTGCAAGTTGGCCATTTTTCTAAAAAACATAGTATGTTAACTTATGTATACTTCGTTGTGGGTTTTGTAGTTGCCTTTATTTTATTTTACTTTTTAAGATATGTATTAGAGGTTGGAATTGTTTTGTCGGTGGTGATAGTTTTTGTAGTTGTCTTTTTAATTATTATTTTTAGTAGTTACTACTGTAATCCTTTTATAAAGATTTTAAATAATTTTAATAAAAATATTGATTTTTATGCTTATGAGAGAGGGATTTTAGAACTTTTAAATAATAATCTTCATGCTGATTCTACAAGTTATTTAATGTTAATGTATGTTAATTATATGTATTTAGTAGATAAAGAGAAAGCATTTACGCTTTTTGAAGAAATAACTCGTCCAGAATTTAAATCCTATAAACTTTATTATTATTTAATTTCAATCATTAATGCGATCAACAAGAAGGATGAGGAAAATGCAATTAAGTTATTTGATTTTTTCAAATCTCAATATCCTAAACAAAAAGTTAATATTGATGTGATTTCTCGTGCTTTTGTGTTGTATTTTTCTTCTGGTGAAATTGAGAACGTTAAAACTTTTTATCCAATTAATAAAGGAAGTTTAATTAGTAGAATTATTAATGCTAATGTGCTTGCTTATTACTATCAAACACGTAATAATTTATCAGAGGCAAAGTTATATGCTAAATTTGTAATTGAAAACGCAAATGGACTTTCTGAAATTACTAATCATGCAAAGGAAATTTTAGAAACTAATTAAACCGCATTTTTGCGGTTTTTCTTTTTGCTTTTAGACTTTGTAACTATATTGACACATATGTCAATTTGTGTTACACTTTTTTTGAATTTGTTGAATGAAATTTTTGTTTTAAATTAATTGGGCGGTTAAAAATGGGAAATTGGTTTTTAGTTTTAGGATATGTTGTGTTTATAGTTTATACTGTAGGGATAATGTATCTTGGTGTCTTACTTGAGAAGAAGACATCTTTTGATAAGACTATATGTAGAAAAGTAACTCATATTATCTCAGCTTTTGTATGGGTTATTTGTTGTTATTTTTTTGGCTGTTCAATACATTGGGTTTTATTAAATGGTATTGGAACGATACTTTTAGGCTTTGTTACATTTGGTGGTAAATTTAACTCATTTGATCGTGATGATGCTAAAAATAGTGTTGGATTATTTTATTTTGGACTTTCTACTTTTATTGTTGCTTTAATTTGTTATTTGGTTGGATCTGAACTTTATTTATACACTGGTATAACCTATTATTGTTTAGCTTTAGGTGATGGGTTTGCACCGATAGTTGCCAAAATATTTAAAAATAAAAATAAAACGATACGTCCTGGAAAAACACTTTTTGGAACGTTGAGTGTTTATTTGGTTTCCTTTTTATCTACACTTATTTTTTCTTTAATTTTTAAAATGGAACTTGATATTCTTTTTATGTTGTCTGTTGCTGCATTAGCATGTGTGGTTGAGTTTTACAGTGTAAAAGGATTAGATAATTTATTTATTGAATTTTTTGTTTTTGGTTATTTAGTTTTATATCATTATGGTTTTGTCTCATTACCACTTGAGATTGTTTTAATCGTTTCACCGTTTTTGGCAATTTTAGCGATTGGTTTGAAATCAATGACTTCTGGTGGTGGGGTTTGTGCTTTAGTTTTATTTAGTTTGATAGGTTTTTATGGTGATGGCTTTTTACCGATTTCCTTTATTTTTATGTTATTTGCGATTAGTACTTTTGTTTCAATAATTAGTAAGCGTTTAGATAAAAGTGAAACAATGAATATAAAAAGTAGTGGTCGTAAAGCAAGCCAAATTGTGGCGGTTGGACTTTTTGGACTTATCTTTTTAATTGTTTACTATTATAGTAAGGTTGAAGTATTTTATTATTTGTTCTTTTTAGCTTTTGTTGAACAATTTGCTGATTCAATGGCTTCTGATATTGGTCGATTGACTAAAAGAAAGAATGTTAGTATTATTAATTTTAAACCAGTAGAAAAAGGTATTAGTGGTGGGGTTTCATTATTAGGAACTTTATGTGCTTTACTAGGAAGTTTAGTTTTAATGCTTATTCCTCTTCTATTTAAAGAAATTTCTTTCAACTTTTATCTAATTATTGTTTTGATTGCGTTTGTTGGAACGATATTTGATTCAATTATTGGTGCTTTATTTCAAGTGTTATATCAATGTAATACTTGTGGTAAATTAGTAGAAGTTAATTTTTGTTGTAATAATGATTTAAAGTTAGTTAAAGGCTTTAAATTTATAGATAATACCGCTGTGAATTATATTGCGAGTTTTATTACTTGTTTACTAGGCTTAATTTTATTAATATTATAGGAAGGTGATGTTTATGGATGGAGTAAAAAATACACCCAAAAATGTAGGCGTAATAATGGATGGTAATGGTAGATGGGCAACACTTCGTGATTTACCAAGATATTTTGGACATACCAAAGGCATGCTAAATATGTTGCAAATGTTAGTAGATATCTTCGAGTTAGGTGCTGAAAATGTTGTTTGCTATAGTTTGTCTACAGAAAATTTAAAACGTGACCAAAAGGAAGTCGCACACATTCTAAACCTTGTATTAAAATATTTTGATAAGTTTATAGAAGTTTGTAAAGAAAATAAAATATGTGCAAAGATGGTTGGTAATTTAGATTTATTTCCATCTGATGTTAAAAACTCATTATTAAAAACAGAAAGTATATTAAGTGAATTTGAAGGGATGGGTAGAACAGTTTATGTTGCAGTAGCTTATGGAAGTCGTACTGAAATTGTTACTGCGGTCAATGAAGCTGTTAAAAAAGGTGAGTTAGTTACTGAAGAAAGTTTCCTATCTTCTTTATCTTTACCTTTAAATTTAGATTTGATTATTAGAACTGGTAAAGAAAAAAGATTATCTAATTTTTTCTTATATCAAGCTTCTTATGCAGAAATATATTTTTCGGATAAATACTATCCTGACTTTAATAAAGATGATTTGATTGAAATATTTGATTGGTATTCAAAACGCAAACGTAACTACGGTTTAGTAAGGTGAGTGGGTATGAATTTTGAAAAGAAATTTAATATTGGTCTAACTTTAGAAACTAATTTAAAAGAATTTGAACAGTTTTTAAAAGAGTACCATAATTATATTCATTCAATATATTTTTCACCTCCAGTTAGTAAGTATTTTCATACTAGAACTAAAGTTTATCATATGTTTTTACTTCCTGGTAAAAAGCAAATGTTTTGGAAAATGTTAAGTATGATTAAAAGTTATAATATTGAACTAGAACTACTTTTAAATACACTTGTTCTAAATGATGAATTAATTAAGAAAGCTAAAGATGCTTTAGATGAACATCATATTGAAGTAGATTCTGTTTGTTTTTTAACTCAATATTATGATTCTGTTAAAAATCATTTTCCTAATGCTAAACGTATATTGAGTTTTAATAATGGGTTTAGAAGTCAAAAAGAAATTGATTTAGTGATTGAAAAATATGATTTTACAACAGTTGTTTTGGGTTCATCTTTTATTAGAAATAATATACTATTTTCTTCTTTAGCATCAAAAGGTAAGGAAGTTTATTTGTTGCTTAATAATGGATGTTCATTTAATTGTAGTACTTGTAATAATGTTGGTACAGT
>CAZSIA010000142.1:0-4418 GCA_964606905.1 uncultured Anaeroplasmataceae bacterium
GATCGCGGTAACCTTGGGGTTCGCAATCTGCTGACCCATCTTGCCCGCCATCTGCGACATTCCGATACCGACGCTTGTTGCTTCGAGAGAGTGACCGCAAGCCTCGTGGAAGATAACGCCGCCGAAGCCGTTGCCGATGGCAACAGGCATCTTACCCGAAGGACAGGGAACCGCCTTGAGGTTGACCATTGCCTGACGAGCAGCTTCCTTACCGACTTCCTCGGGATTTACAACGCTGTCAAAGAGCTCCCAACCCATGCTTCTGCCGGGATTCGAGCCGCCGGTCTGGTTCTCGGTACCGTCGGATGCAACAGCGCCGACGCTGATACGGGTACGAACCTGTCTGTCGCCGGTGTAAAGACCTTCGCTGTTGGCAACGATGAAGCTCTTCTCGTCGGAGGAAATACCGCCCGTAACCTGAACGATCTCGGGGGCATACTCATATGCCTTCGAGCAAGCCGCGCGGAGAAGCTCTGCGCGAACCGAAGCGGGAACGTCGGAGGGAAGGGTCTTGATGGGATGAATATTTGTGGGAATTCTTTCTGTCAGATAGAAATCGGGAATTCTCTGCACGGGGCTGCCAACAGCCTGCGCAACTCTTTCCGCACACTCGCGCAGACCCGAGGGAGAGAGATCGGACGTGCATCCGAAATAGGTTTTTGTTCCGACAAACGCGCGGATTCCGACGCCGCCGTGCACGCTGTCTGCGACGGTCTCGATCTTCTTGTTCGAATAGCTTACGCTGTTTGCCTTGGAGTATTCCGAGTAGACCTCAACGAAGTCTGCGCCGCCGTGAAGCACGATGGCGATCAGCTCGGACATTGTTTTCTTATCAAGCATTTTTCGTGATTCCTTTCTTGTCTTGATATTTTTATACAGAATAATTATATCACAATCTTTGCCGGATGTAAATATGAATTTGGAAATTTGTGATATAATTTTAATGGATACTTGCTGCATATCTATTGACAATGACGAAGCAATATGATATAATCAATTCAGATAAATTGGAAACAATTTGAAATAGTTGATGTAACCTTTCTTGCAAAGAGGTAACAGTTATACGAAATACTGTACCCAAGTATACAAATAATGAATATTAAATTACACTCAATTATAATACAAATTACCGTTGAAATCAATTATTATTCAAGAAAGGAGAACAAAACATGATATAACATATCATAAGGCATTTAATGCGTTGATTACGACTACTCTTTCAGAATGAAGGTGGCTTCAGCAACGTTTCTAACACCTCAACCAACAAAAATATTTTTTGCAAAAGGAGTATTATTATGAAAAAGATTATCATTAAACTTTTATCCTCTATTCTGTTTTTGACACTGTGCGCAAATATGGTTGTTCCCGTCATGGCATTGTCAGAAAATGTCTACGAGAATAATATAGCGAACGATACTACCGTTGATGCAAGACTGTCGGAGTATACGGTTGTCGATATGCCTTTGTCTTTGCGCGAGGCAATCATGCCAGACGGCTCAACGAATAAAACTGTATCCACGATAAACGCCGATGATATGTACTCTGTAACAATTGACAACGGCGACGGAACTCAAACAGTAAATATTTTTCAAAATCCTATCAAATATAAATCCGAGAACGGAGAGATCAAGTTCTACACTCACGCCCTTGAAAGCACGTCTGCTTCTGCCTTTGCGTCGACATCAGATGCACTTTATTCATATAAAAACGAAGAAGGTGCGGTTAAAACCTACTATTCCGCGGACATTCAAAGCGGCGTAAAGCTGTCTTATAACAATTATAATGTTACTATGGCTCCTTTGACGGACACTACGCTTTTTCCTGACATTGCGTATCTTATGAGTTCGGATAATCAAATGCCGGGAGCATCAGCCGTAACTGTATCCAACTCACAAATATCAACCAGCACAGCGAAAGTAACATTCTCATGTGATGGCAATAAAATTATGTACAACAATGTCATTGCAAACGGAATAACCTATGAATATATGCCTATAGCCAATGGAATTAAGGAAAACATTGTTTTAACTTCCTACAATAATATTAATACCTTCCATTTTGCCATTAATATCGGCAACTTGCAGCCGGATAAAATGATATCTCACGGCGAAGCCATCTACTTAACTGATCCCGATGATTCGGACGCAGACGCGATTATGATATCACCGATATATGCCTATGATTCAGCAGGAGGAATATCTTTTGAGCACTCCATGTATCTAACAAAAACCGATACAGACGGAAAATACATTTTGACCGTAGTTGCAGACCACGACTTTTTAGAAAGTCCATCAACAGTATATCCAGTGACTATTGATCCGACTATAACCATATATTTAGAAGACGAGAGTTTGATATCTGATACCTTTATATCAAGTAATCATCCCACTTCAAACTATCATTTAGCTGTATTTGCACCTGTTGGTAATGATGTGAATTATGCCGAAAGTTATGCTTTCTTTCAATTAAAAAATTTTGAACAATATAGTTACATCAATCCTAATAGTATCACGTTAGCACGATTGACTTTAGACTGCTACTATACTACAGGAACGCAAGATAATCCGGTACAACTATACGGATACAGCAATAGCAACGAAGTAAATATTTCTTCATTAACATGGAATAACCGTCCTGATAAGGCAGGTGCGGCTTTTGGAAATGCTGACGGCACCCCGGTTTCAATAGAGTCTACCGACTACTATATTTTTTATATAACCGATTTGGTCCGAGACTGGATGAAATACGAGTATAATGACGGAGGGCAATCATATTTACACTCCCTTCGCCTTGAAATGATAAACGATACAGATGATACTCATTATGCAACTTTTCGTTCTACAAATTGGGGAAGTAATTTTCCATGCTTTTCTATAAGTTATGAAAAATGGGAGACAGAAGGTGCAATAATTGATGGTGAGTACTATTATATTAAAAACAAAAACAGCGGACAATACCTTACAGTAGCTGATGGCTTAGATTCTAACTCTGCAAATGTTCAACAAGAGAAATTCACCGGAACGAGTGAACAAAAGTGGCAAATTTACATGACAGATGATGGCGAATATCGAATTTCTCCCGAATCTTCAACCACAAGAGTTTTGGATGTTTATACGGCAAATGCAAACAACGGTACAAACATTGACATATCGACAGATAGTAATTCTCCCGACAGACGCTTTCAGATCTTACTAAATTCCGATGGTTATTCGTATCGAATCTTACCATTATGCGGAAACGGTCTTACAGCAGTGACCGTATTAGATAATAGTTGCCAAGAAGGAGCGAACGTTGTACAATACGAATATACAGAAGGACAATACAATTCCGAATGGATATTTGAGCCGGTGTATTACTATTCCAAAGACCTTTTATTGCAATATGCCAATAATGTATGGGACAGCCATTGCCCTGCATATCCTTGGTTTAACGGTGCAGATTGTGCCAATTTCGTTTCCCAATGCCTCTTGGCAGGTGGAATACATTTTCAGGGTGATTGGGAGATACATAAAAACAATGACAAATACATGTGTCCAGAGTACACATGGCAGATCAATTATTCCTGGGAATTATCCAGTCCCAGCCCTTGGATAAGCGCACGTGAATTTAACAATTTTTGGTCAGCAAGATGTACAACCGATACTTTTACCGGTGCTTACGTGGCATCTAATACGGCTGAAATACGCGCATTGGGTTATGACATTGGAGATGTTGTGCAAAAGCTCGAGGCAATAGAGAACGATAATGGAGAGACAGTTCCGGGAAATGCGGAACACACTTGGGTAATCACCGATAAGTATACAGTAGATGGCATTGTACACTATACACTAACAGCTCATACAGGTGATACCAATGATACAGATTTAGCAGATATATGTACAAAGAAATCCGGTAACTATTTCAGATTTTTCTCATTCAACAGCTTAGAACAATAGATTACAAAGAGGTACGACATGAAGAAATTATGCGTTTTGCTGGCGGTTATTATGCTTTTTTCACTCGTTTCATGCTCAAATACCGGAAGTGCCAAAATTGATTACGGCGAATCCAATTTGTATTCCTTGGAAGAGAGAAAAATGGTTGCCAATATGATAGTTGAGAATTATAAGGAAGAGAAATCCATAGGCTATAAACTCAAAAAGATCGAATTTGCCGGAGATTCACTCTGTTCAATGTGGCTTGAAACGTACATAAAACAAGATAATAAAGAATACGAAGGATGTATAATTTTTATACTTACTGAAAGCGTGCCTATATATGATATATTTTATTCTGATGGAAAAATTCGTGATTATTGTCATTTTTATGTCAAAGAGCCGGACGGTGAATGGTATTTGAAGGATACCGGCTGGTAAACAACTTCGCTGATCTCTCCGCATATTTTAAGTAAACCTTTTCCGCAGCTCGCCCCGGCGACC
>CAZSIA010000143.1:0-4418 GCA_964606905.1 uncultured Anaeroplasmataceae bacterium
TGCTGTTTTGTATTTACTAATTAGTCTAGTATCTCAAATTACTCGTTTTATTCAAGCAATGATTTTACAACATTCTGGCCAAAGAATTGTTTATGAAATGCGTATGGAAGTTTTTTCTCATATTGAAAGTATGAGTCAAAATCAGTTTAATGAAATGCCAGTTGGATCACTTGTTACGCGTGTTGCTAACTATACAGCTAATATGAGTGATTTATTTACAAATACAATTATTAATGTACTACGTAACTTAATTACTGTTTTTGGTGTATATATTTTTATGTACTTTATTTCAGTTGAGTTATCGCTTATTATGTTAATTTTTGTAGTAATTATCTTTGTAAGTAGTTTAATCTTTAGTAGAATTGCGAAAAGATTATTCCGTCAAGAACGTGCTTATTTATCAGATTTAAATACTTTCTTAAATGAAAATTTATCTGGTATGAAGCTTATTCAAATCTTTAATCAAGAGCAACGAAAATTAGAAGAATTTGATAGACTAAATGAAAGATATCGTCTTGCTAGAACAAAAGTAACATATGCATTTGCGATTTATCGACCTTTTGTAACACTGCTTTATATTTTAGCAGTTGCCACAACATTTGGAGTTGGTCTTGCATTAGGTTTAGATGGTGGTGATATTGTTGCCTTTTATATGTATTTGTCTAATTTCTTTAATCCTATTCAAAATCTTGCTGACCAAGTAAATAACATTCAAAGAGCTTTTACTGCTAGTGAAAGATTAATTAACCTTCTTGATGTTGCACCTGAAGTATTAGATAGCGAAGAATCAATTGAAGTAACTGAATTTAGAGGATTAATTGAATTTAAGAATGTTTGGTTTGCTTATAGTGATGAAAATTGGATTTTAAAAGATGTTTCATTTACAATTTATCCACGCCAAACATGTGCCTTTGTTGGAGCAACAGGCGCTGGTAAGACAACAATATTAAGTTTAATAGTCCGTAATTATGAAATTCAAAAAGGTCAAATTTTAATTGATGGTATTGATATTCGTAAAATTAAAATGGATTCTTTAAGACGTGGCATTGGTCAAATGCTTCAAGATGTATTTTTATTTAGTGGTTCAATTAAATCAAATATTACACTTCATGATGATCGATTTACTTCAGAGGAAATAAGAGAAACTTGTGATTATGTAAATGCTTCTAGTTTTATTGATAAATTAGAATTAGGAGTAGAACAAGAAGTAATTGAACGTGGTGAAAACTTCTCGCAAGGGCAACGTCAATTATTATCATTTGCTAGAACTGTTTTGCATAAACCTCAAATTTTAATTTTAGATGAGGCTACAGCTAATATTGATACTGAAACAGAAGTATTAATTCAAGAGTCTTTAGAGAAAATTAAAAACATTGGTACGATGTTAGTAGTTGCACACCGCTTATCTACTATTCAACATGCTGATCAGATTATTGTACTTCAAAATGGTGAAATAATTGAACGTGGTAAGCATCAAGATTTATTAAAGAATAAAGGTTACTACTATAAGCTTTATCAATTACAATTTGAAGAAAAATAATACTAATATTGAGTATTGAAATCATTTAATTTCGATACTCTTTTTATTTTCATTGTATTAATTTTAATATTTGACAAAAAATAGTTTTTGAAAGAATATTTTAAACAAGGAGAATATAAGTGAAAAAAATATTATTATTTTTGATGTTAATTATTACCGTGGTCACATTATCAAGTTGTGATCGCAAAAGAGGAGTATATTATTTAAATTTTAAACCAGAAGCTGATAAAGCGTGGATAGATCTTGCGAAAAAATATACAGAAGCAACCGGTGTAAAAGTTACTATTGTTACAGCCGCAGAAGGAAGATATGAAGAGACACTTACAACAGAAATGAATAAATCAAGTGCACCTACATTATTTCAAATAAGTGGGCCAGTTGCTTATGATACATGGAAAGATTATTGTCTAGATTTAAAGGATAGTGAAATTTATAAAGAGTTAATTAGTGATGATTATGCAGTTAAAGTAAATGATGGTGTTTATGGTATTGCTTATGTATATGAAGGATATGGATTAATCACAAATAAAACTTTATTAAAAGAAGCAGGTTATGAATATGACGAAGTTAATAGTTTGGAAAAATTAAAGGAAGTTGCTACTTTTATTACATCAAGAAAAAGTGAGTTAGGTTTTGGAGCATTTTCTAGTTCTGGATTAGATGGGTCTAGTAATTGGCGTTTTTCTGGACATTTAACAAACTTGCCAATTTTTTATGAATTTAAAGAAGATAAAATTATTTCTCAACCAGCTACGATTAAAGGAACTTATGTTGATAATATGAAAGATATATGGGATTTATATATTAATAATACTTATATTGTTAAACCTACTGCTTTAACAAGTTCAACAATGGATTCATCAAGAAGTGAATTTTTGAATAAAAAGGCAGTTTTCTATCAAAACGGTACTTGGGAGTATACTCAAGTAAGCACTGTTTTAAAAGATGAAGAAATTGGTTTTTTACCTATTTATATGGGTGTTGATGATGAAAATCAAGGATTATGTAGCGGAACAGAAAATTATTGGGCGGTCAATAAAGAAGCTTCAAAAAGTGACATTGAAGAAACTTTAAAATTTATTTATTGGGTAGCTACAAGTGAAGAAGGATTAAAAGCTTTAGCTGTTGATATGGGATTTGTAGCACCATTTAAAAAAGCTATAAAAACTAATAATGTATTATACGATTATATTGATATTTCTAACGAAAATGGAAAGACTAATATTAACTGGTTATTTACTTATACTCCAAATACTGAAATTTGGCGAACTGCTGTTGTTGATAGCTTAGCTTTATATTCAGCAAATCAAACTGAGGAAAACTGGATGAAAGTTAAAAAAAGTATGGTTGATGGTTGGGCTGAACAATATAAATTATCTCATCAAAAGTAAAGTGTAGAAGTTAATAAAAAGTAAAAGGAGAATTTAATGAAAATCTTAGAAAAATCACCTCAAAAAGGTCTCAATAGTACAATGAAAGCGCAATTAAAAAAATACTTTCCAATATTTATTTTTCCGACACTTGTTGCGTTTATAATTGGCTTTGTGTGGCCTTTTTTATGGGGAATATATTTATCGTTTTTTAAGTTTAAAACCTTAAAGTTTATGGAATTTAATGGAATTAGGAATTATATTTTAGCTTTTAAGGATTCATCATTTTTATACTCGTTTTTCTTTACAGCAGTTTTTGCAATTGTTGTCGTAATTATTATTAATTTAATAGCTTTCTTTCTAGCATACGCTCTTACTAGTAAGCTAAGAGGAACTACTGTGTTTAGAACAATCTTCTTTATGCCTAATTTAATTGGTGGAATAGTATTAGCGTATGTTTGGAAGGAAATATTGAATGAAGTTATTCAAAGATTATATAATTCTGCTTTAATGTTAGACGCAAATTATGGTTTTTGGGGACTTGTAATTTTACTATCCTGGCAACAAATAGGTTATATGATGATTATCTATATTGCAGGGTTACAAAATGTTCCAAACGATTTTATAGAAGCAGCTAAAATTGATGGGGCAAACAAATGGCAAATATTAAAAAATATCACTATACCACAAGTTATGCCTTCAATTACGATTTGCTTATTTTTATCGCTAACTAATGCTTTTAAGTTGTTTGATCAAAATTTAGCTTTAACATTAGGTGCACCAAATAAAAAGACTGAGATGTTAGCTTTAAATATTTATAATGCATTTTATAGTAATGCAACTAACTTAGGAATTGGTCAAGCAAAAGCGGTAATTTTCTTTATTTTAGTCGTATCAATATCTTTGACACAACTTTATATAACTCGTAAAAAAGAGGTGCAATTGTGATGAGTGATAAAACAAAAAGAAGAATTTTATTTATAGTTTTAGTTGTTGTCGCTTTAATATTTATTGCTCCAGTATTAATAGTTTTAATGAATTCATTTAAAAGTAATCAAGCAATTTCAACTAATGTATTTGCGCTTCCAAATAATCTTAGTTTTGTTGGACTTGATAACTATATTAAAGGTTTTACATTTGGAGCATATAATTTTGGTTTAGCTTTCTTTTATAGTACATATATTACGATAAGTAGTGTACTATTAATTTTATTAGCTACAAGCATGGCAGCGTGGTATATTGTAAGAGTAAATAATAGTTTTACAAAAATTATTTATTATTTATGTATCTTTTCAATGGTAGTTCCATTTCAAATGGTAATGTTTACTCTATCAAAAACTGCTGATACACTATATTTAAATAATCCATTTACAATTGGCTTTATCTATCTGGGTTTTGGAGCTGGACTTGCGATATTTTTATTTAGTGGTTTTATGAAAAGTATTCCGATTGAAATCGAAGAAGCTGCAGCAATTGATGGATGTAATCCTGTTCAAATGTTTTTTAAA
>CAZSIA010000144.1:0-4368 GCA_964606905.1 uncultured Anaeroplasmataceae bacterium
CTATTTAAATTGATCTAAAAAGTTAGCGCCTTTCATACTTTCTGGTTCTTCGAAAGATAAACCTTCATAATTTAATTGTCTTAATACTTCATATAAAGAAATTGCAGCACAATTACTAAGATTTAAAGATCTAATTTTATCATTTGTTGGTAATCTATAACAATTATCAATATTTTTAGCTAGTATTTCATATGGAATACCCGCAGATTCTTTACCAAACATTAAATAAATATCTCCATCAACTAATGTAAAATCAAAACTTGATAATGGTTTATGACCATATCTAGTCGAATAATAGATATTAGCATTTGGATTTTTACTTAAAAAATCGGCATAATTTTCATACACTTCATATTCAATAAATTCATAATAGTCAACCGCACTACGTCTAAGATGCTTTTCATCTAACAAAAATCCTAATGGCTTAATTAGATGAAGTTTGGCTCCTACCCCAACACAAGTACGCATTATATTACCGGTATTTTGCGGTATTTCAGGTTCAAATAATACTACATTAAGTTTCATCAACAATCACCTCACCACTTAGTGTATTAACTGATGCATCTAAGATTTTAACCTTAACTACATCACCAATTTGTAATTCTACATGAGAATAAACAAAGATAAAACCGTCGATATCATCAGGTGCAAAAGCGTAATTACGACCAATGTAGGCAAATGATTCTTCGTCATAATCCGTAATTAAGACTTCAGTTACACTACCAATTTGTTTACTGTTAGCTTCTTCAGCAATGATATCTTGTGCTAAATATAAGGCATTTAACCGAGTTTCTTTAACCTCATCATCAATTTGATTTGGTAATGTAGCGCCTAATGTATCTTCTTCCGCTGAATAACTAAAAGCACCTAAGCGGTCAAATTTATATTCTTTAATAAATTCAACCAAGTTACTAAAGTCTTCCTCTAATTCACCAGGAAAACCAACAATCATTGTTGTCCTTAAGATAGCAGTAGGAATTTTTTTTCTTATTTTGTTAATTAAATTAATTATAAATTCCTTATCTCCACGACGATTCATACTTTTTAGAATCTTTGTCTCACTATGTTGAAGAGGAATATCAAAATAAGGATAAACTTTCGGGTTATTAGCGATAAAATCAATTAATTCATCACTTACTAAACTAGGATATAAATAAAGTAATCTAACTTTAAAATTACCATCAATTGAGACAATTTCTCTTAATAAATCAACAATTTTATACTCTTTATATAAGTCAATCCCATAATTTGTAGTATCTTGGGAAATTAAATTAATTTCATAAGCACCACTAGCTATTAATCCTTTAACCTCATCTAAAATCTCTTCCATCTTTCTACTAACAAAAGACCCTCTAATTAAAGGAATTGCGCAATAAGAACAACGATTATTACATCCCTCACTAATTTTAACATAAACACTTTCCTTCATACCAGTAATCAAACGATTTAGACTACTAACTTCTGTAGAGAAAGGATGATTATTAAACATACTATTAATAATCTCTTTTAATTTTGGATACTCTTTAATACTAATGAAACGATCTACTTCAGGAATAAGCTTGGCAATTTCATTTTGATATCTAGTTGATAAACAACCACAAACCATTACCTTTTGACGTTTCTTTTTACTATCTAAAACATCAAAAATCGTATTAATAGCTTCTTCTTTTGCATTTTGGATAAAAGCACAAGTATTAATAATTATTAAATCGGCTTTTGATATATCTACTGTTAATTCGATATCATCATTTGCGACAAGATTACCAATAATAACCTCACTATCTACCTTGTTTTTTGCACAGCCCAAACTAATTAGATATACCTTCATAAATAAAACTCCTAATTAAAAAATAAAACTTAAAATCGCTAATATAATTATATATACATATATCAAATAATAAGCAAAACGTGTTTTTTTAAAGATAATTAATAAAATAATATTAACCACAAAAAAGACAATTGTTAAAATATTAAACTCAATATTATTAATATAAAGTTCAAATAAAGTAACATCAAATAATTTTAAAACAGCAGATAATCCAAAAGTTAAAATTGGAATCAACGAAATCGCAACTGTAATATTTAGTAAAACTGATGAAACAGTCACATTCTTTTTCGCTATTTTTTTAATCTTAGCCAAATCTTTTTTTCGATTTTTTCTAAATACTTCTTTATGTGATAAAGTAGTTGAGTTGAACTTTTTAACATTTGGATTAAGAATTGTTTCTTCTTCTTTACCAATTACATCAATTGAATATAAAGAACTACTATAAGCCACCTCAATTAAATCACAATCAGCTAACTTCTTACTATATTTTACAATACATATAGCAAAGAAAACAATTGATATGCTTGAAAGTGCAAAAACACCATAATTAATAAGTTCAGTTAATTCTTTTTCACTGTCTAAACCTAAAAGTAATCCACTACATAAAGAAGCAATAGCTAATAATAAATACATTACACAAACAAATAATCTTTGTTGTAAGTATTTTTTATCAAACTTCAAATCATTAGTAAGTGATAAAACTTCTTCTCTAAAAGTTATAATTTCTTTTTTCTCTTGTTCTAAAGCATCAACAATTACTTCACGTTCAACACTATCACGATGGACGCTAGTATGAATTGTTGGGTCATATAAATTGTTGTCAGCTAAAAACATTTTACAAACATAATCATCATTTAAACGATAATTTAAATAATAATCATCGCTGGCTGTGATTCCAGTTTTAAATGACATAAATTTATTATGATTGAATAATAAAATGAAACGATTATAAAGTGCATTAACTTCATCATAGATAGCTACATAATCACTTAATGTATTTAAAGTTAAATTTTTACTTAATTTTACATAATCATTAAATAAAACTTTAGCTTCATCAGTTTCATAAACGTAATTTGTATAATTACTAACTAACCAATAAGCCATTTTTCTTCTAATAACTGGTGTTAAATCAACATCCGCATATGTTGAAAGTAACTTTAAAATTTCTAAAGTTCGCTTACTACTTAATGTGGCAGCGACAGTATCAATTCCACTTTCAATAGCCATTAATGCTAAAATATATGGATTATTTAATATTTCATCAACAATAATTGAAGCACGATCAATATTATTAGATAAATGAATACTAATTTCTGAAAGTGATTTCATTTTTAATCCATCTAAGGTAAAACGAACTGTTTCGTTTTTAGCTAAATGCAAGAACAAGTAATAATAATATGTAAAACTATACATTCTATTTTCATAAACATGTAACATAAAAGTATAGTTACGTTTAAATCTTGAATCTAAAGTCTTATTAAATTCATTCCAAAAAATATGAGCTAAAACTTTATCATGAAATAAAACTTTAATATCTAAATTAACATTAGGATAGTCTTTCTTCATTACTTCTGCGATATCATAATTAGTTTTAAATTGATAATTAGGTGTGGCAATACCTGCATTATTATCTATAAGATAAATAATAAGAGTTAAAATATTTTCTTTATGTTCAAAATCTTTACTTAAATCTAGGATTTGTTCATATAATTCTGGTAGTTCTTTTTGTAAAAACAAATATAATGAATTATCTGAAATAAAAGTAACAGATTTTTTAAAATTATTTTTCAAATATAAAGCTAATGAACTTCTATCACTAAATTCTTTACCATCTAATCTAAATACTTCTGTAAACATCTTTACCACCTACATCTAATTATTTTTCGCGTGAAACATATTCACCAGTTAAAGTAGAAACAATAATTTTTTCTCCACTTTCAATAAACATCGGACATTTAATAACATATCCTGTTTCTAAAACACAATCTTTCATCGGGTTAGTTTTACCTTCAACCTTAACACCCATTGAAGCTTCAGTTACCATTAATTTTACTTTATCAGGTAAATTAACACCTAAAACTTCATCAGCAGTTTTAGCTTTATAAATTAAAACATTTACAGTTAACCCTTCTGGCATAAAACGCTTTTCATATTCTAACCTATCACTAGGTATTTCTAATTGTTCATATGTTTCATTATTCATAAAAACATAGTTTTCACCATCAGAATAAATAAATTGCATTTCCACCTTTTCAATTCTTGCGGTATTAACTTTTATACCTGCATTAAAAGTAAAATCAATTATTGACCCAGTACGTAAGTTTCTTAATTTAGTTCTTACAAAAGCCCCACCTTTACCAGGTTTAACATGCATAAATTCAATTATGGAAAATATTTCTCCATCTTTTTCAATTGTCATTCCTGTTTTAAAATCATTACTATTAACCAAAGTAATCACAACCTTTTATAAATTTTCATCATAGATAATCGTAACTGGTCCATCATTTAAAATCGATACTTTCATATCGGCACCAAATACC
>CAZSIA010000145.1:0-4314 GCA_964606905.1 uncultured Anaeroplasmataceae bacterium
GATATATTTTCCACCATCTAAAATTACAGTAGTCATTAATTTACGATCACTATCAAATGGTAAATCTAATACTCGTTTATAATTTGTAATACTATCATTACCATATAAATTATTCATATCTAAAAGAGCTAATTCAGTTGGGTCACCAATACGAACAATTTTACCTTCTTTTTCTTCAATAGCTGCATCACAACAAACTGCAAAATATAAAATCATTTTTAATTCTTCGTTAGTTAAGTTATCGAAACCTTTAATTTCATTTAAATAAATCTTTGTAACAGTCATCTTGTTTTGAGTTAATGTACCAGTTTTATCAGAACAAATAACATTACAAGAACCTAAAGTTTCAACTGCAGGTAATTTTTTAACAATTGCATTTTGTTTACTCATCTTAGTTACACCGATACTTAAAACGATTGTAACTACAGTAGCTAAACCTTCAGGAATAGCAGCAACAGCAAGTGATACTGCAATTTTAAATGCATCAGCAAACTTTGACCAATCCCAGTTTAAAGTAATCATTTCCATTAAGAAAACAACTACACAAACAACTAAACAAATAACACCAATTGCACTACCAACTTTATTTAATTTTTGTTGAAGCGGTGTTAATTCATCATCTTGTTCGCTTAACATACCAGCTATTTTTCCAATTTCTGTTTGCATACCAACACTAGTAACAATTGCTTTTGCTTTACCATTTGTTACATAAGTTGATGAGAATAAATCATTATGACGATCTCCTAATGGAATTTCATCTTCTTCAATAAAAACATTATTCTTATCAACAGGAACACTTTCACCTGTTAAAGCAGCTTCTTCAACCTTTAAGTTACTACATTCAATAATTCTAGCATCAGCAGGAATACTGTCACCAGCTTCAACCATAATAATATCACCAACAACTAAATCAACTGTATCAATTGTTTGAATACTACCATTTCTTACCACTTTACAAGTTGCAGCACTCATTTTTTGTAATGCCTCTAAGCTTTTTTCCGCTTTGTTTTCTTGGTATAAACCTAAGATCGCATTAATTAGTACTACAACCATAATAATTAATGATTCAATCCATTCATGTGGATCAATAATCATCGATACCACTGCTGCAATAATTAAAATAATAATTAGTGGATCTTTAAATTGTAATAAAAACTTTACAATAAGTGGTGTTTTTTCTTTTTCTTCTAATTTGTTAACACCATACGTTTCGCGATTAATCGCTACTTGTTCATCATTTAACCCTAAGTTAATGTCTGAAACAAATTCTTTTTCTAAAACTTCTAATCTCTTTTGCATGCTTTTCCTCCTAAAAAAAATAATAAAGACCCCTACCTAAAAAGATAGTGGTCTTGCAGATCATAAATAAATGATTGTTATATCCGGGACTATACCGTGATGACGAACATAACACCGCAATAGTGCGGTAGCTACTCCCCAAAAGAGCCTATTAATTTGTTGCTAAAATAATTTTATACCAAAAAAAGCATTTTTACAAGAAAAATTAATTTTTTAACTATTTTTTCTATAATATTAACCAATTTAAACAATAATTGATTTCATTATGATATAGATATAACTTATTCTATATATTTTGCATCCAACTTTTTTATAAAAAAACAAGCTGTGTAAAAGATTCATTTACTTAAGTATTTTTAATTAACGAAAACTTAAATATAAACTTATTCTATATAAAAAGTAGGTGAAAAAATGTTAAATGAAAAAATAAAAAATTTAAGAAAAGCATTTAGTATAAGTCAAGTACAACTAGCTAAAGAATTAGGTGTAACAAAACAATGCGTATCAAATTGGGAAAATGATAATATAATGCCAAGCATTGAAATGTTAATTAAAATTGCTGAATATTTTAATGTTAGTTGCGACTACTTACTAGATATAGAAAAAAACGAAAAAATTGACTGTAGTGGTTTAACTCAAACACAAATAGCTCATATAAAATTATTAATTAAAGACTTGTTAGGAAAAGAAAAAGTGTTGTAAAAATTATTAGCTATTTAATATCTTTTTATAAATAAAACGGGAAGCTGGCTGCTTCCCTTTAAAATTATTAAAAACAATTACTAATCATCTTCCACATAATAGAGCCGTCAAACTTCTTCTATTTGAAAAAGTTTTGCTTTTTTAAATTTGTTCTATATTAAATGATGTTATTTTACAATAATAACATTTATCTAAATCTATTTTATATTATTAAATTCAAATATACTTTTTCTTACAAAAACTACAAATATTTTTTTCAGAGAACAAACCTTTTACAATTGTTTTAGTATAAAAAGCTCCACATTGTTTGCATTGATTTTTTTGATATTCTCTAATTTTCCTTTTTGCATCAGCATTACCTTGATTGGCAATTTTTAGATATAATTCATAAGCCCTTTGATAATCTTGTTTTAAAATAATACCATTTTCAAAAAAATAAGCTATCCTTTCTAAACCACTTATATTATTAAGATTAGCACATTTTTTATACCATGATAAAGCAAGTTGTAAGTCTTTAGTTACATAATAACCATTCTCATAAATTTTTCCTAAATAATACATTGCCGAAGAATGTCCTTGTTTTGCAGCCTCTTCAAACCAAAAAATACAATCTTCATTATCATACTGAACATAAGAATTAAATAGATGATGACCAACATTAAATTGCGCTTGCGCAAACCCTAATTCTGCTACTTTTAAAAATAATTTATAAGCCTTATCGTTGTCTTTAACTACACCTCTTGGAACAAAATAGCAAACGCCTAATTTAAAATGAGCACGCCATAATCCTTTTTTCGAAGCCTCAATATAATAAGGAATTGCGTTCTCATATGATTGAGTAAAGCCTTTACCATAATAATGCATATTTCCAAGAGTAAAAATGCAGTTAGTAGATCCGTTTTTTATTCCTGTTTCACAATATGATTGAGCTAAGTTGAAATCAACATCAACTCCAAAACCATAAATGTATAAATTAGCCAGTAAAGCATAAAGATCTGCATTATTACAACAATTATCTAAACAATACTCTCTAACTCTATTCCATTCATATAAAGGTAATTCTACATCATCTAACATTACAAATTCATACTTATTTAAATAAGAATCTATAAGATCACTTGCAATTTTAAAAACCATATATAAACACTAGTATAATCAAATTGTACCTAAGATTATACACTCTCCTTCTTAAAGAGTTTGTTTATAGTTGTGAGTACAACACAACTTTTATGTCATCTTAGTCGATGATATAATTTAATTAAGAACTGTAGTCTGTTAAATTATTATCACTACAGAAGCCGCATAGCTTTCTGATTTAGGAGGTGTTCAGCTACAGTTTTTCTTTTATATGGTTATCAGTTAGTTACAGCCTCTATTATTAGGGTGTCTGGTCATAAAGAACTAGGCTCCACACGAAGAAAATTACTGTAGATAGCACCAGTGCTTAAACATAAACACAAGGAGGCATTTTTATGATTTATGTCGGAATCGACATTGCCAACACTAAACATGACTTTATAATGCTTAATGATGATGGCGTTTTTAATAGTAGACGTTCAACTACTATCCCTAACACTGTTGAAGGGTAGAAAAAAACTCCACGAATCAACAACTGAGTTCTGTGGAGTAAGTAATGATTTTGAAGTTCGCATAGGACTTGAACCTACAGGCTTTTATCATTTAAACTTATTGTTCTATTTCCTACAAAAGAACTATAATATAATGTTGATAAATCCTAAATTAATACACTTGTACAAGAAATCAAGAAAAGTTCATAACCCCAAGAACGACAACCTTGATTCTACAGCAATTTGTAATTATCTTTATGATAACAAATCTTCTTTCAAGCCCTATACACTAATATCTTACCACAGTAAGTATTTAAAAGCATTATCTAGAGAAAGATTTTCTTTAGTTGAAGATCTACGTAAGGCAAAACTTAACATTTATAAGCTGATTACGCAAATTTTCCCTAAATTTTTAGACTTTTTTTCTGATATTTATTCTGGTTCAGCAATTGAAAATTTAGAAGGTATCCTTCACCTAAAAAAATTTCAAGAGTGCATTTATCAATAATTCAATCATTAATTCATGGTAAATGTAAGACTTCACCACAAGAATTAATTGATAAAGCTAAAAGTAGTATTGGAACTGATAGTGAACATTTATCATTTCTACTAATTCAAGGAATTAAAAAACTTAAATCAATTGAATCACAAATCGGTGAATACGATAGACTAATTAAATATTACGTTGATTTATTGAACCTCTCTTGACTGAAGTCAAAAGATTCTAACTTCTAACATCTACAAA
>CAZSIA010000146.1:0-4250 GCA_964606905.1 uncultured Anaeroplasmataceae bacterium
GTCGATGGCGTTACTAATGTTAGAGATTTAGGTGGATACAAAATTGGTGTTAATAAATATGTTAAACAAGGTATGATTTATCGTTCGGCAAGATTTAATGAAAATGAAACTACTGATTTATTGATTACTGAAACTGGGATTAAAGAAATGGTTGAGGTATTAAAGATTAAATCTGAATTAGATATTAGAAGAGTTGATAATAATGAAAATGGTGGTTTGGTAGAAAGTCCACTTGGTAAAGGTGTTAATTATTATTCAGTTCCAATGAAATCTGGTGGAAATATTTTACTATTAAATAAAGATATCATTAAAGATATATTTATGATTTTAGGTGATGAAGCTAATTATCCGTTAGTAATTCATTGTAGTATTGGAACTGATAGAACAGGCTTGGTTTGTTTTTTAATTAATGCTTTAATGGGTGTTAGTGAAGAAGATTTATACCGTGATTTCTTATTCTCTAATTTTGCTAATATTGGTGGATCACGTACATCTTCAATTATTGAAAAGTATTTACTAGCAATTGATTCAGCAGAAGGAGATACATTAGCAACTAAAACCTATAATTATCTATTAGGTATAGGTGTAAGTGAAGATGATCTTAAAACAGTAATTAGAGTAATGACTGAAAAAAGATAATAATGCTTGCGGCACCACAAATTGGTGTCGCATTTTTAAGTATATTATTACTAATTAAAATAATCATGTGATAAAATTAAGATGTGAGGAGTGGTGTTAGATGAAAGTTTTGATTGTAGGTGGAGTTGCTGGTGGAGCTACTGCGGCAACTAGAATTAGAAGAATGGACGAAGATGCAGAAATCATTATTTTTGAAAGAAGTAGTTATGTATCATATGCTAACTGTGGCTTGCCTTATTATGTTGGTGATGAAATCACTGAAAAGAATGCTTTAACACTTTTAACTCCTAATGGCTTTTTATCAAGATATAAAGTAAAAGTTAAAGTTAGACATGAAGTGATTGATATAAATCCTAGTAAAAAGACCGTTTTGGTTAAAGATTTAAATTCTAATGATATTTATGAAGAGTCTTATGATAAGTTGTTATTATCTCCAGGTGCTAAACCAATTACTTTAAGTTTTTTAGATAAACCAGTTAAAAATGTTTTTACAATAAGAACAGTAGAAGATACATTTAAAATAAAGGAGTATTTGAATTATAAAGATGTTAAAAAAGCTGCGATTATTGGTGGCGGGTTTGTTGGCGTCGAGATGGCTGAAAATCTTACTAATTTAGGCATAGATGTAACAATAATTCAAAAAGATAGCCAATTATTAAATATTTTTGATAAAGATATTATCTCTTTTATTCATAACTATATAAGAGAAAAAAATGTTGAACTTTTATTTAACAGAGAAGTAGTTGATGTATTTAATGAAGAAAGAAATGTCATTGTTAAAATGATAGATGATGTTAGGTCTTTTGATGTTGTAATTTTGGCTATTGGAGTTACACCAGATAATATTTTAGCTAAAAAGGCTGGTTTAACTTTAGAAGATAGTGGCGCAATTAGTGTTAATAGTAGGATGCAGACATCAATAAAAGATATTTATGCTGTTGGTGATGCAGTGGCAATTAGGCATAATGTATTAGATGAAAAAAGAATGATTTCTTTAGCGGGACCCGCTAATAAAGAGGCCCGAATTGCTGCTGATAATATTTGTGGTATTGATAGTGAGTATCAAGGTAGTATTGCTTCAAGTGTTATTAAGATTTTTGATTTAACTGCAGCTACTGTTGGTATTAATGAACGTGAGGCAAAAAAAGCTGGTTTTAATTATGAAAAAGTTATTTTATCTCCTTTAAGTCATGCTTCATATTATCCTAATGCTACAATTATGACTTTAAAAGTTTTATATGATAGAGATACACTTAATATTTTAGGTGCTCAAGCTATTGGTTTTAGTGGCGTAGATAAAAGAATTGATGTAATTGCTACAGCGATTTTTGCAAAGATGAAAGCTAATATGTTAAAAGATTTAGATTTAGTTTATGCTCCACCATATTCATCTGCAAAGGATCCTGTAAATATGGCAGGATGTATTATCGATAATATTATCAGTGGCAAAGTTAAACAATTTTATTATGAAGACCTTGTTGATTTAAGATTACAAAAAGATGTTATTTTATTAGATACAAGAACTGCGTTTGAATATAGTAATGGATTTGCGGTAGGTTTTATTAATATTCCTTTAGATGAATTAAGAGATAAAATTAATCTTTTAGATAAAAATAAGAAAATTTATGTAATGTGTCATAGTGGATTAAGAAGTTATTTAGCTGTAAGAATTTTAATGCAAAATGGTTTTGATGCTTATAATTTTGCTGGTGGATTTAGACTTTATAGAAGTATAAAAAATGAAGAAAACGGTCATTAATTTGACCGTTTATTGCTTAAAATGTATTTTTCAATCTCCATAGCGACCAATTTTGTAGCAGCTACAGCTTCAACTACTGTTCTAGCTCCGCTTACAACATCGCCTGCGGCAAATACTCCATCTCGATTTGTAATTCCGTTTGTTGTTGCGGCAATTAATCCTTTGTTTGTAGTGTTGATGTTTCCTTCGGTGTTTTTAACGATGTTTGCTTGTGCTCCTTGACCAATTGAGATAATAACTGATGTGGATGGTATTTTATAAGGGTTTTTTATGTCGTTTATAAAGACTTTATTACCATCTTCATCAAGCTTTTCAATTACTGGTTCAACTATTATTCCATCTTTTTCAATTTTAATTGTATTTAAATAATAATTAATATTTACTCCATCTACTAGTGCAAGGCGTAATTCTTCATTTAACGCAGTAACTAAGTCTTCACCTCTGTTAAAAATAATATTAACTTTAGCGTTTGTTTTTCTTAAAATTGTTCTAGCGGCATCCATTGCTACATTTCCCGCACCAATTATTACTACGTTATCGCCTAAATTATCATATGAATCAGGATTTTTTAAATAATCAATTGCGAAGTGAACATTTCCTAATGTTTCTCCAGGTATTCTAAGTCTATTTGGTTTCCATACACCTATTCCGATAAAGATAGCTTCATATCCATCATTAAACATATCATCAATTGTAATTGTTGGACCAATTAGGGTGTTTGGTCTAAAGGCGATACCTAATCCATTCATTCTTTGTAGTAAGGTATCTAGTATTGATTTTGGTAATCTAAAGTCTGGAATACCATAACGTAATACACCACCAATTTTATCTTTAGAATCGAAAATAGTTACATCAAAGCCTCTTTGAGCTAAAAGAATCGCTAGTGTTAATCCTGCAGGACCCGCACCAATAATCCCAACCATATGTCCATTTTTTTCGTTAGGTTTAAATCTTGTTTTTTCTAAATAAAATTTAGATATATAGTTTTCGATTGCGTGGAATTCGATTCCGTTTTTTTGTCTATTTAGTACACAATGGCCCATACAGTTTGCCTTGTGTGGACAAATTGAAGAACAAATAGCGGAAAGAGGATTGTTTTCAAATAAAATTCTTCCGGCTTCAGAAATTTGTTTATCTAAAAATAGTTTTATTACTTTCGGAATATCTGTACTTAATGGGCATCCTTTTACACAACTTGGATTTTTACATTGTAAGCAGCGTTTAGCTTCAGAAAAAATGTCGCTCATATTATTAACCTCGTTTTTGTAATATCTAATTTAATGTTATCATATTTTTTTATAAAAGAATATTTTTTCATATGTATTGACTAAAACTGTTTTAAGTAATACAATTGTCTTTGTCTTATTTTTTATATAAAGGAGTTTTTTTATGCAAATATATGAGTATATAATTATTGCATTTACAATGGCAATGGATGCTTTTGCGGTATCAATATGTAAGGGTGTTGCTACTAAAGATAAATATTTAAAAACAGGAGTAGTATGTGGTGCCTGGTTTGGTGGATTTCAGGCTTTGATGCCTTTAATTGGTTGGAGTGTTGGAATATTATTTATGAGCTTAGTAGATGTTGAATCTCTAAGTGGATATATCGCATTTTTGCTTCTTACTTTCTTGGGTGGTAAAATGATTAAAGAATCATTTGAAAAAGAAGAAGAGTGTGGTTGTAGTGAAAAAAACACATCTTTAGGATTTAAAGTGATGTTTATTTTTGCAATAGCTACTAGTATTGATGCTTTAGCTGTTGGGGTTACAGTATCACTACTTGAAGCTAACATTTGGTTAGCTATTACATTAATTGGTGTTATTACATTTATCTTTTCGTTTATTGGTA
>CAZSIA010000147.1:0-4227 GCA_964606905.1 uncultured Anaeroplasmataceae bacterium
GTGACATTTTAAATAATCTTTTACCCTTTGTAATTTTAAAATAAGTCACTTGCAATATAACACTAAGTGTTTCTAATATATAAACTAAACCAAAAATAAATAAATATATTTCAATCTTAAAAATAATTAATAAAGAAACAAAAATAGAACCAATCGCAAGTGAACCAGTATCACCCATAAAGATTTTCGCTTTTGGTAAATTAAAATATAAAAAAGAACATAAACCCGCGAAAATTATTGATATTATATTATGTGAAAATGAATTATCTGTTATTATAAATATTCCAATCAAAATAAAACTAAAAGTACCAGCTAACAATCCATCAACACCATCTGTAAGATTAGTTGCGTTAGTAAATCCAGAAAAAGCAAACAAAATAAATATCCCATATAAAAATCCTAATTCAATTTTTAAAAAAAACATATCAATCGATGTATCAAAATTAAAAAGCAAATAAATGATAAAAAATAATACAGATATTATTATTTGAACTAAAAACTTTATATTTGGTTTAATACCATCATTTCTTTTATATTTTAAGATTAAACTATCATCAATAAAACCTAATAATGAAAACGAAAATAAAGGTATCACAATTAACAAATATAAGTAAATATCCATTTCATTTATAACAAGTAAAAATGTAAATACAATTAAATAACTTAAAACAAAAGCTACTCCTCCAAAAATGGGAGTTTTGTTTTTTTCTTTATGTGTTTTCAATCCTTCTTCTCGTTCAATTTGACCAATCATTTTATTTTTTTGAAAACTAATTAACCAAGTTAAAATTAAAAAAGTTAAAATGAAAGTTAATAACATTAAATACCATATTTCCACTGTACCACCTCAAATAAATATATGGACAAGAAAAAGAAAAAATGAAGATTTCTCTTCATTTATTTACTATATGTTTTACTTCTTTCTTTTTTATGTCCTCTTGGTGTTGAACGATTATTTTTATCAAAACGAGAACGTTCTTCACGTTTATTAACTGAATATTTTTTACCACGACTATATTCATTTCGTTTTCTTAATTTAACAATAACAGGTGGTTCTTTTGATAAAACATCATCAACTGTTTGATTCTTTGGTGTAATAATTTCTAATGCAGCATTTAAAGCAAGTTCAGCTCCAAACATTTCAATCAATGTAACTGCGGTATCGTAGTGTTTTAAACCTCGACCATCTTCAATTACTTTTCTAATCGTATCAATTACATGTTCTTTTTTTGCACGCTTTACATTTGAGTTAGATGGTGCATGAATTATTTCAATTTTCGAATTTGTCTTCTTTTCAATTAATTCCAAATAATCTGCCTCAACGCTTCTTACAAATGATATTGAGGTACCTTGCATACCAGCACGTCCAGTACGTCCAATACGATGAACATAATATTCAATTTCTTGTGGAAGGTCAAAATTATATACTACTTCTACTCCATCAACATGGATTCCTCTAGCGGCAACATCGGTTGCGACTAAAATTTTGAACAATCCACTTTTAAACCCATCCATTACATTACTACGCTCTTTTTGTGTTAAATCACCGTGAAGCGCTTTAGCTAAAAATCCCGCATTTTGCAATGCTTTTGCTAATTCATCTGCTCTGCGTTTTGTCCTACCAAAAATCATAACTGATTGTGGGTCAGAAATTTGTAGTAATCTAATTAACATCGTTAATTTTTCTTCTTCTTCGCAAATCAAAGCTTGTTGTTTTACATTAGTAGCAGTAGTTAAACCAGATGATACTAAAACTTCAACTGGATTTTTCAACATTTTACTAGCTAGTTTTTTTACTTCTTCACTTAGTGTTGCTGAAAATAATAATGATTGTCTTACTTCAGGCATTGCTTCAATAATTTTATTTAATTCTTCTTTAAAACCGATATCTAACATTTCATCTGCTTCATCTAAGGTAAGTGATTTTAAATTAGATAAATCAAGTTTTTTATTAGTAATATGGTCTAAAAGTCTTCCTGGTGTTCCAACAATAATATTCGGATTGGCTTTTAGCATTCTTCTTTCCTTATTATAGTCTACACCACCTAAAATTAAACCAATTGTAATACCTGTATTTTTTGCAATTAATTCTAATTCATTTTTAATTTGTGTGGCTAACTCTCTTGTAGGTGAAATAATTAAATGTTCAACACCTACGTGCTTACGATTTGATTTTTCAATCAGTGGAATACCAAATGCAGCTGTCTTACCAGTACCTGTTTGGGCTTGCCCAATAACATCACATCCATCTAATACTAATGGAATAACACGTTCTTGAATAGGCATCATCTCACTAAAGCCCATTTCAGTGACTGCCTTTACTATCTCTTCTTTTATTTGTAATTCGTTAAATTTCATACTATCTCCTTTAAAGTTGTGGATTAAAAACCAATTATTAAATTAATAACATATCCACTAACTAAAGCTGTTAGTACTAATATACTTATAATTACCATTGTTTTTTTAATCATTTTTTTATTTTTTAAAAGGACTATCATACCTAAACCGGCATTTGTAATTAGTCCTGCAAGTGTTGTCCCAAATGATATTTGCCCCATGATATATAAATCGGTAATAATAACGCTTGAAGCACAATTTGGTATCAACCCTATCATAGTAGCATACACCACTGTGAAATATTTGTTGTTTTTTAGGATGCTTATAAAAGTTTCTTCACCAATTAGATGAATTATTGTACCAAAAATGAAATTTATAATAAAAATATAAATAAATAATTTCAAAGAATGTAAGATTGGATGAATTAAATGACGATGAAACTTACTTTCTTCAGTATTATTTATTTCATGATGACAACATCCAACTTTAATCTCTTCTTCGTGTTTGCAATCATGTTTATGTTCTTCTACTTTATAATGACTCTTACGATAAAATAAATCAACTAAATAACCAACAAAAAATGCAATAATATATTTAATTAATAAAAGTGGCAAAACACTTATTGCTTTATCTGGACTACTTAAGATAATCGGTACTGCTTCATCGCTACATGCAATAAAGATTGCAACAAGGGTTCCAAGTGTCAAATGTTCTTTAACATATAAATCCGCACTTATAACACTTACACCACACTGTGGAATTAATCCAATAGCGGCTCCAGTTAAAGGATTAATCTTACTTGTCTTTGTTATTTTACTTGTAAACTTTGATTCAAAAAAAGATAATATCACATTAAAAATAAATACAAATAATAAAATTTGTAAACTATCTAATAACGCATGTATAAATACATGATCCATAAATCATTACCTCCTTCTTAAAGTCCTAAGTAATTATATTAAAGAAACTATCTTTTGTCAAAGAAAAAGGAAGAAAAAAAATTCCTCCTAAAATAATTTATCTCCAATTGTTATATTTTCAATAAATTTCCATTTGTATAATAATTTTGCTGTAAAATATGCACAGACTATTGAAAGCGCACCAGTTATAAGTCCAAATAACACATCAGAAGGATAATGAACAAATAAAGTAATTCGACTCCATCCCATTAAAAGTGGAATTAATAAGAAAGCCCAACTATATTTTTTATTAAGCATAATAAATAGTCCGCCTCCAATTGCCGCAGCCATCGATGTATGTCCTGACGGGAATGAATAACTATTCATTTTAATATTACTATGTGCTTCCCACATCATTTTGAATTCACTAACTTCATCATATGGTCTAGCTCTGGCAATTAAATTTTTTAATACCATATTATTGATAACGTGATTAAAAGCTAATCCTAACGCTAATAAAAGGCCTAATTTACGCGTTTTTCTAAAAACTAAGAACACCAATGTTAAAGCTATAAAGAAAAATCCATGATCACCAAAATAACTAATGAATCTAGCAATCTTAAAGATAAAAGGATTATTATTTAAAATCTCATTCATTGCTCGAAAAATCGAAGCATCCATCCCAAAAAATATTTCATTAATCCATTCACTAATACTCATATTACCAACTCCTACATCTATATATTAAATTATACTATAAATATAAAAAAAAAGGAACCTCTCGGTTCCAAAATTGATTTATTGATCAAAGGATTTACCAATAACTTCTGTACTATCACTTAACTTATTAAAAAATCAATTACTTTATATATAGTATCATAAATATATTCTTGTTTTAAATTATAAAATTTAAACCTAATGATGTTAATATATACATCATAGGTAATCCCAATAACAAACTATAAAATCTATCTAATATTCCGCCATGACC
>CAZSIA010000148.1:0-4176 GCA_964606905.1 uncultured Anaeroplasmataceae bacterium
ACCACTATCTTCAGCCGCTTGAGATTTTTTCAAACTTGTAGATAACGTACCATTAGCAAATTTAACATTAGGATCAACAGCTAATGCTTTAGACTCAGTAGAAATGTATTTTCCATTTTCATAACTATAATTTCCTGATTTAACTAATAAATCAATATTATAAACAGCATTAACAATTATATCGTTTGAACCTAATTCATATTCTTCCCAAGAACCAATATAATGTTCTTTTGTAGGAACATTCGGTTCAGTAATTTCTGTTGTTTTTCCAACTGTAAATTTAACAATATCCACAACTTCATTATCAGCTTTAAATGTTACAGTTTTTTCTACTTGTTCTTCAGGAATTTCAGTACCAGTATCTTGTGTTCCAGGATTTTGTGTGCCTGTATCTGGAGTTATAGGATCATCAGTACTTTGATTACCACATGAAGCAAAAATTAATAAAGCTAACATCAATAATAATACGTTTAAAGCGATTTTAAAAATTTTCATTTCTTTTTCCCTTTCCTTTTCTTAATAATTGCAAATAATAATTATTCGTAATTATTGTAAATTTTAGTTTTTTTACTTGAACTAATAAACAATTTTTAAATTCCTTTTATAGATAAATTTTTATAGAATGATTCAGCATTAATTGAATATAAGGCTATCATACCATGTGAATAAGGATTACTATCTGTAAAAGCAAAGGCTTCTACTCCATCAAAGAATACTGTAATCTTATTTCCTTCACATCTTACTCGTAAATTATGATATTCATTTAGTGCGTAATTTCCAGTTTGAATAGCTGTAGTATAAGAACTATAATTGATTCTTTGCATCATCAACTGCATTCTGTTAAATGTAATTAAATAACCTTGTGCACATTGATCTACTTGATGTGAATAAAGTGATGCGTTATTACATCTAACAATAAGCCCTGCTTGTGAATTATTAGCGGAGTTAACTGATATCTTAATATCAACTGAAACTTCATAATCTTTCAAAGTTTCATTACCAACTAAAATCATATTATTTACACCAGCTTTAGCTTTATGAACATTAACTCCATTATCTTCAACAAGTTTCCATAAAGATAAATAACTAGCACCTTCGTCAATATAATTACTTAAATCATTAACATAATCAGGAGAATATCTACTAACTTCATAAATGTCATAATAAACGATATCAGCTTTACCCTTAATTAGTTCAATCTTTAACGTATGAAGACCCTTTGAAAGTTCAAACTCACACACATTTGATTTAATATACTGTAGTTCATCTTCATAAGCATTCATATTACCCTTATAAGAATAATCACCAACTTTAAACACTATAGGTGTTTCATTATCGATTTGAACACTAAGTAAAGAACCAGCATTCGCTTGAAGATGAGTCATATCTAAGCTATATAAACCATCCTTTAAAACATCGATTGGATATAATAAATAATCGCCTTTATTAGCCAATTTTACAGCTTTTGTATCTTGATATAGATAATCCATATCTAAATCATCATAACCAATTTCGTATTCACCACTGTCACCAGTTAATTTACTTTCTAATAAATAATTTGTAGCAAAGAATTCACCTTCAACAATTTTAGCTTCTTTTCTATCAGATGAATCGAAAGCTTCATTAGAGAATGTTGTAGTACCAACACCGCTAAAATCAAATCCAGCATAACCTACTTTTCCACCAGAAATTTTTTCGTCAGTAACCTCAATTTTACACATATCATCAAAATATACGCGATATTTACCATCAGCATAATTTAATCTAATTGTATGTAATTTATTAAAATTGAAATCATTAACTAAAGTTCCAGTACCTATAACACTATTATTTACAACTAATTTAATTTCTTTATTATCAATTGTAATATAATTATCAGCACTTCCGTTATATCCAAAGATAAATTTAGCACTTCCATCGTTACTAATATTTTTAAAGTTATATTCAACAGAGAAAATATCGGAAGTACTAACATTTGAAAGCAATGCGCCATTTTCTTCTGCCATCTTACCGTCGGCATTATTATAATCAACAAAATCAGGTAACATTGGTACCATCGCACCAGATGTAGTAGGACCATATAAAGTCATACGATTATTTGTAAAAGAAACACGGTTAATATTATAACTACGAATTGGTCCGCTACTATCATCTAAATTGTGATAAGACATATAATAACTATCTAAATTAGGTCCTAAAACAGTTGATGAATGTCCTAAACCATTTTGAACATCTTGTGTTTTTAAAGCAACTGAGTTATTTGCAGGGTATTTATATTCTTCAACAGGTGAAGTTGTTGAATAAGAATAATCAACACGATAACCCGTCGATTTAACATGATTACCTGTATATGTTAAATAATAAGTGCCATTATGTTTTATAATTTTTGGTCCTTCTGTCCATTTAATTAGTGGAGAATAAAGTTGTTCTTCAGTTCTAGGATTAATATCAGTCATAGAGTTCATACTATAACTTAAAATACCTCCTGAGGCAGCAACTAAGAAAGTCATTGATTCATCATCATCAATAAAGACACTTCCATCAATTGATAATCCAACATTATCAGTAACTGCTACATAATCTCCATATGGCAATCCTGTAGTTGATTTATACACATAATGACCATTTCCAGATGGAGAACCATACATATAAAAATCACCATTCCAATAATATACTTCTGGAGCATATTGACCTAATTGACCTGTTGTTGTTTCGCCATCTTTATTATAAAGCATATAATGCCCTAAATATTCATAATTAATTAAATCTCTAGACTTCCAACATTTATAACCAGGGTTAAAATCTTTTGTTGAAACAAATAAATAATATTCACCATTATAACGCAATAAATAAGGGTCACCAGTTCCATAATTTTCCCATTGTTGTGGTAAATGTTGTTCATCAAACATATTGTCATAACGATCTCTTTCTTCCAAAGTATAATTAACCTCCGTATAACCGTTTCCTTCTTCACAGCTTGTCAAGCTAAATAAAGACAACATTAAAACTAATGTTAAACATATATTAATTTTTCTTCCCATAAGCTCAACTCTCCTATTATTCTTCAACAATTAATTCTGCAAAAACTGTACCTACTGAACCTGAGCGTAATCCATATCCGTTACCAGTACAATCAGAATCAATTGCCTCAACATATAAAGTATCATTTACATAACACTTGATACTATCACCAGCTAAAACTACCTTAAGTTCATATGTTTGATTCAATTCATATCCTTCAATATGAGCAGAATGAATTTCAGTCCAACCATTATAAACCTTTCCTAAATATGCATTACCATCTCTATTTATAAAGAAGAAATAATAACTAACACCTGATTCCCAGTAAGATGATAAATCATTATTTGTTAATCTGAATACAATACCATTATCAGAAGCTGAATTTGTATTAACAGTAGTTTTTAAAGTACCATTATAAAGAGAAGATTGTGAAATCATCATTGCACCGGCACCACTATTCATAATGTTTACATAAGTATTATCGACCTCATTATATGCAAAAGTACCATTTACATTATTATAACCTTCTAATTTGTTAGTTTCTTCAACTGTAACATCACTTGAAATTGTCATATTTTTATACTGAACATCACTTCCACCACTACGTAAACCTACACCATATGTTTCATATAATTTTCTTTCAAATGAAATACATAAATTTCCATTAACATAAGCTTTAACTTTCTTTCCATCAACTACAACCTTTAAATTATTCCAATCATTTAGCTTATAAGCACATTGACTATTACCTAGTTCAGTCCAAGAACCACCATTTACAAGTCCCATAATCGCTAAACCATCTCTATTAATAAAGAAGAAAATATATCTGCAACCCTTTTCTTCCCAGAAAAGTCCTGTATCAGTAGGTTTAACTTGGAATATAATTCCATTATCGCCTCTTAATTCACCAGGAAGTAGCATATCAACAGAATATGTACCATTAACTAACTCTTGTGTTTTAGAAACAGCTATCATTCTTGAAGAGACTGATGCATAAATTTCTGTTTCTGAATCATATTTCATTTCGCCAGTAGCCATCATATAATCATTAACTTCATTAACTACAATTCCATCTTTATTAATACTTACGTAAGTATCAATAATTTGAGGATCAGGAGTCCAACCTGCCCATTCTGAAGTTAAAAGATTTGTAGT
>CAZSIA010000149.1:0-4172 GCA_964606905.1 uncultured Anaeroplasmataceae bacterium
ATACTATCACTTGATGAACCAAAGATTTTAATACCTGCTAAAGCTAATCGACTAGCTAAGTTAATCGCAGTTTGCCCACCTAAAGCTACTACAACACCAAGAGGTTTTTCTAAATCAATAACATTCATAACATCTTCAAATGTTAAAGGTTCAAAATATAATTTATCACTAATTGTATAATCTGTTGATACTGTTTCAGGGTTATTATTAATAATAATTGCTTCATATCCTGCTTCAATTATACTCCAAATCGCATGTACTGTTGTATAATCAAATTCTACCCCTTGACCAATTCTAATAGGCCCACTACCTAGAACAATAATTTTATCTTTTTTAGTTACAATTGAATCATTTTTAGCTTCATAAGTTGAGTAAAAACAAGGAATATACGGTGAAGATTGATTTTTAGTTGTATCAATCATTTTATAAGATGGATAGATTCCATTTTCCTTTCGCCAATTATAAATATCAACTTCACTGACTTTATATAATTTAGCAATGTAACTATCACTAAATCCTATTTTCTTAGCTTTCTTAAATATTTCAACATTATAAGGGTTATTTCTTACTTCATCTTCTAGTAAAACAATATTATTAATTTTTTCTAAGAAGAAAGGATCAATTTTAGTAATATTATTTATTTCATCAATGCTTACACCAATTCTAAAAGCTTCAGCTATTTGATAAATTCTTTCATCAGTATTACCTTTTATTAATTCAAGCAATTCATCCTTACTCTTACCTTTTAAGGATGAAAGTTCAATATGATCAACTTTATTTTCTAACGAACGAATACCTTTAAGTAATACTTCTTCAACACAACTACCTATACTCATTACTTCACCTGTAGCTTTCATTTGTGTTGATAATGCTCTACTAGCATCCGCAAATTTATCAAATGGGAAACGAGGTAATTTACATACTAAATAATTTAATACAGGTTCGCTAGAAGCTTTTTCATTAGCTACCATAATTTCATCTAATGTCAATCCACAAGCAATTTTAGCATTAACTCTAGCAATTGGATAACCACTAGCTTTACTTGCTAGGGCACTTGAACGTGAAACACGTGGATTAACTTCGATTACATAATATTTACTTGATGCAGGATCTAGTGCATATTGAACGTTACATCCACCTTCAATTTTTAACTCACGAATAATTCTTAAAGCTGAATCCTTTAACATCTTAAAATCATGATCATTAAGTGTCAAAGCAGGAGCAACTACAATACTATCACCTGTATGGATACCAACAGGGTCAATATTTTCCATACTACAAATCGCTATTGCAGTATCAGTAGAGTCTCTTACTACTTCAAATTCAATCTCCTTATAACCTTTAACGCTTTTTTCAACTAAAACTTGTGAAACAGGAGATAATTTTAAAGCATTTTTTGCTAAAGGTAATAATTCTTCTAAGTTATCCGCAAAACCTCCACCAGTACCACCTAATGTAAAGGCTGGTCTTAAAATTACAGGGAAACCTATTTTATTAGCCGCATTTACAATTTCATCAATTGTCGTCGCAATAACAGACTCAATTATAGGTTCACCTAATTTTTCACATAATTCTTTAAATAATTCTCGATCTTCTGCACGATCAATTGCTTCAAAGGAAGTGCCTAAAAGTTCAACTTGACATTCTTCTAAGATTCCTTTGTTATGTAGTTGCATTCCAAGATTTAACCCTGTTTGACCACCCATTGAACAAATCAAACCATCAGGTCTTTCATATCTTAGGATTTTAGCAACATGCTCTAAATCAAGCGGTTCCATATAAACTTTATGAGCAATTTTTGTATCGGTCATAATAGTTGCAGGATTTGAATTTAATAAAATAACTTCATATCCTTCTTCTTTAAGTGCTAGACATGCTTGTGTACCAGCATAGTCAAATTCAGCTGCTTGACCAATAACAATTGGTCCAGAACCAATAACCATTATTTTCTTCAAATCTTTTCTTTTTGGCATAGTATAACCATCTCCTTAATTTATTCTTGCCAAACAATTTTACCAGATACAAGAGTGTATTTAGTAAAACCAGTCAATTTCATTCCGATAAAAGGACTATTTTTACCCATTGATTGGATTTCATCTTCAGTATATACTCTTTCTGTATTAATATCTAAGATAGCCAAATCAGCAGGATAACCTACTTCTAATTTTCTTTCTGGTAAATTAAATATTTTAATTGGATTATAAACTAACCAATTTAACATATCACTATATTTTGCAACACCAGTTTTAACAAGGTTTGTATATACAAGTGGGATTATTGTTTCTAATCCGATAATACCATTTGGACATAAACTATATTCTCTTCCTTTTTCTTCTATAGAATGTGGTGCATGATCTGAAGCAATCACAGCCGCAGTACCATCTAATAATGCCTTAATAGTCTCAAGTCTGTTTTCTTCGCTTCTAAGCGGTGGATTCATTTTCCAGTTTCCATCTTTAATCATACTATCATTTAAGAACAAATGATGGGGACTAACTTCGCAAGTAATATTTGTATAACCTTCCCTTTGGGCTTGTCTAACTGCTTCAAATGATTCTTTAGTTGATAAATGACAGAAATGATATTTACAACCAATTCTTTTTGCATATTCAATTTCACGTCTAACAGCTACATATTCACCTTGTGGTAATTTAGAATCAATAACATCTTCTGCATGTGATGCCATTACGATATTATATTTTTTAGCAAACTCCATCGCACGAACTAAAATATCAAGATTATTTACTCCCACTCCATCATCAGTAATTGCATAAACATGACTACATAACTCTTCTAAATTTGCAATTTCTATTCCCTTTTGGCCACAACTAACCGCGGCATAAGGATAAACATTTACCAAAGCATCTTTTTTAATAATTTCTTCTTCTATAATTAAATTAACTAAATTATGGGGAGTTGGATTTAAATTTGGCATAGCCATAATAGTTGTAACGCCACCTTTTGCACTACTTAGTGTTCCTGTTTTAATTGTTTCTTTATGAGTAAAACCAGGTTCTCGTAAATGAACATGTACATCTACAGCACCTGGAATTACTAATAAATTTGAAACATCTAAAACTTCTTCACCTATAATTTCATCTGCAATATCTTTAATTAAACCATCAACAATTAAAATATCTTTTTTTACAAGTTCATTATTAATTATAATTAATCCATTTTTTAAAATCATAACTTACCATCCAATACCATTGAAATAACTGCCATACGAATATATACACCATTAGTCATTTGTTTAAAAATTCGTGCTTTTTCACATTCAACAACACTATCAGCAATCTCAACACCACGATTTACTGGTGCTGGATGTAAGATAATTGCGTTATCTTTCATTTGATTTACTCTTGACTCAGTTAAACCAAATCGATTATGATATTCACTATTAGTCATACTCATATTTTCACTGTGACGTTCAAATTGAACACGAAGTAACATAATTACATCACAAGTAGCAATTGCTTCATCTATATCTAAAAATGGAGCACTATTATCATTAAATTCTAATGGTCCTGAAATATAAACATCCATACCAAGTCTTTGCATAACCTCTATATTAGTATGAGCTACTCTTGAATGACTTATATCACCAATAATACAACATTTTAATCCTTCAAAATGTTCAAACTCTTCATAAATAGTCATTAAGTCTAAAAGTGATTGTGTTGGATGATTTGTTTTTCCATCTCCGCCATTAAAGATTGGAATATTAATTCCTTCTAATTCTTTAAAATATTCATCTTGAGAGTGACGAATAACAACACCATCTATTCCTAATGCTTCAAATGTTTTAACTGTGTCATACAAGGATTCTCCTTTATTAACACTTGAACCACCAACATTAACATCAATTACCTTAATTCCTAAATTCATCATCGCAGTCACAAAAGAGTAATGTGTACGCGTTGAATTTTCAAAAAAAAGAGTCGAAAATTTCTTACCAACATAAGAAACCTCTAACCCTTCTTTAAGTGAAATAGCATAGGTAATAATGTCATGGATTTTTTCATTTGATAATGTTTTCAATGTCAATAAACCTTTCATGCTAATTACCTCCTATAAAATATTAAAAAAAATATCTAGTCACAGGGACTAGATATAAGTACTTTATAATCTATTTGGCTTTTAAAATAGTACTAGTACTATCTTTAGCCCTT
>CAZSIA010000150.1:0-4143 GCA_964606905.1 uncultured Anaeroplasmataceae bacterium
CGATAAGGTACCCCGGTGGAAACACTGGGGTATCTTATTGTTTGTATTTAAATTTGAAATTTTTTAATTTTTAATGAAAAAGTATTCTATATTTAATTTTCTTGATAATATGTTAAAAATATATTTATTTTTTAAAAAAAGAGTTGACTATATAAGCGAAATTATATATAATTTAAATGCTGTGAAAAAACATGGTATTATTTTGAAGTTTTGGTGGTAATTTAGCCAAAACTAATATTTTTGAATTATTCATGAACCACTTGGTAATGTGGTAGAAAGGAGAAACTATATGCCAACAATAGCACAATTAGTTCGTAAAGGAAGAGAAGCAAAGACTTATAAATCAAAAGCTCCTAGCTTAAGTGTAGGTTTCAACTCATTAGAAAAGAAATATACAGATACTAAATCACCTCAAAAACGTGGTGTTTGTACTCGTGTAACTACTATGACACCAAAGAAACCAAACTCTGCAATGCGTAAATATGCCCGTGTACGTTTATCAAACGGTACAGAAGTTACAGCATATATACCAGGTGTAGGACATTCATTACAAGAACATAGCGTTGTATTAATTAGAGGCGGACGTGTAAAAGACCTTCCAGGGGTACGTTACCATATTATTCGTGGTGCGCTAGATACAACTGGTGTTGCAAACCGCAAACAAGCTCGCTCAAAATATGGTGCAAAACGCCCAAAAGCAACAAAAAAATAAAAAAATAAATGTTAAATAATAGGAAGGAGGAATTAATATGCCTCGTAAAGGACATATAGCCAAAAGAGACGTATTACCAGATCCAATTTACAATTCTAAATTAGTAACTAGAGCAATCAATGCAGTTATGTTAGATGGTAAAAAAGGAACTGCACAAAGCATTTTATACGGTGCTTTCGATAGAATTCAAGCATTAACTGGACGTGATCCAAATGAAGTTTTCAATGAAGCTTTAGAAAACATTATGCCAGTTTTAGAAGTTAAATCAAGAAGAATTGGTGGTCAAAACTACCAAGTACCAACTGAAGTGCGTCCTGAAAGACGTGTAACTTTAGGATTAAGATGGTTAGTTAAGTATTCTCGTCTTCGCCATGAAAAGACAATGGAAGAAAGATTAGCTAAGGAAATTATCGATGCTTCAAATGGTTTAGGTCAATCTGTTAAGAAACGTGAAGATACTCACAAGATGGCAGAAGCTAATAAAGCATTCGCTCATTACCGTTGGTAATTTTTAAAGGAGAATTATTAATAGGGCAAGAGAATTTGCATTAGAAAAAACAAGAAACATCGGTATCATGGCACATATCGATGCTGGTAAAACTACAACTACAGAACGTATCTTATTCCATACAGGTAAGATTTATAAAATCGGTGAAACACACGATGGTGCTTCTACAATGGACTGGATGGAACAAGAAAAAGAAAGGGGTATTACAATCACTTCTGCAGCAACTACTGCACACTGGAATAATCATAGAATCAACATTATTGATACTCCAGGTCACGTAGACTTTACAGTAGAAGTATCTCGTTCTTTACGTGTATTAGATGGTGCTGTTACAGTATTAGATGGTCAAGCAGGTGTTGAACCTCAAACTGAAACAGTATGGCGTCAAGCTTCTGAATATAATGTACCTAGAATTGTGTTCGTTAATAAAATGGATAAAACTGGTGCTGATTTCCAATATTCAGTTAATACAATTGGTGACCGTTTAGGTGCGGTTGCTGCAGCTATCCAATGGCCAATTGGCGCAGAAAGTGGATTTAAAGGTCACGTTGACTTAGTTGAAATGAAAGCTTATGTTTATAACGGAACACCTACAGAAGACTATGTTGTAACTGACATTCCTGCAGATTTACAAGAAATTTGTGAATTAAAACGTGAAGAATTAATTGAAACATTATCAAACTATGATGATGAATTAATGGAAAATTACTTAGAAGGTAATGAAATTAGCATTGAAGAAATTAAGAGAGTAATTCGTGCTGCAACTTTAAAAGCTGAATTCTTCCCAGTATTATGTGGATCAGCGTTCAAAAATATTGGTGTTAAGAAAATGTTAGATGCAGTTATTGACTACTTACCAAGCCCAGTTGAAGTTCCTCAAATTGTTGGTCATGACTCAGATGGTAATGAAGTAGCAATCGATCAAAGCGATGATGCATTATTTGCTTCATTAGCATTTAAAGTTGTTACTGACCCATTCGTAGGAAAATTAACTTACTTCCGTGTATATGGTGGTAAAGTAACTAAAGGTTCATATATTTACAATACTTCAAAAGGTAAAAAAGAACGTTTATCACGTATTGTGTTAATGCATTCTAACCGTCGTGAAGAAGTTGAAGAAGTATATTCTGGAGACATTGCTGCTGCAGTAGGTTTCAGTTATACAACTACAGGTGATACTTTATTAGGTGTTGATAAAGATCTAGTATTAGAATCAATGGTATTCCCTGAACCAGTTATCTCAGTTGCAATCGAACCTAAATCAAAAGGTGATCAAGATAAGATGACTGCTGGTTTAATTAAATTGGCAGAGGAAGATCCGACGTTTAAAACTTATACTGACTCAGAAACTGGTCAAACAATTATGGCTGGTATGGGTGAATTACACTTAGATATCTTAGTAGATCGTCTAAAACGTGAATTCAAAGTAGAAGCTAACATTGGTGCTCCTCAAGTATCTTACCGTGAAACAATTACTGTACCTGCTGAAGTTGAAGGAAAATTCATCCGTCAATCAGGTGGTCGTGGTCAATATGGTCACGTTGTTATTCGTTTTGAACCAAATGAAAATAAAGGATATGAATTCGTTGATGAAATTGTTGGTGGAACAGTTCCTAGAGAATATATTCCAGCAGTTGATAAAGGATTACAAGATGCATTGCCAAATGGAATCTTAGCTGGATTCCCAGTTATTGATATTAAATGTGCATTATTCTTTGGTTCATACCATGATGTAGACTCATCAGAAATGGCTTACAAAATTGCAGCTTCTATGGCTTTAAAGGCTACTAAAGATAAATGTAAACCAGTTATCTTAGAACCAATTATGGCAGTTGATGTAATCGTTCCTGAAGAATATGTAGGTAACGTAATAGGTGACTTAACTAGTCGTCGTGGACGTTTAGAAAGACAAGAAAAACGTGGAAATGCAATGAGCATGAAAGCATTTGTACCTCTATCTGAAATGTTTGGTTACGCTACTAACTTACGTTCTAACTCACAAGGACGTGGTACATTTATTATGCAATTCGATCACTACGAACAATGCCCACGTAGTATCCAAGAAGAAATTATTAAAAAACGTTCTGCATAATAAGGGCAAAATAAGTCGATTGTTATTGCAATTTTAGTTGCAATACGATAAAATTAATTTGGAAATAAAAAAATTATAAGGAGAATATTTTAAAATGGCAAAACAAAAATTTGAACGTACTAAACCACATGTTAACATTGGTACAATCGGACACGTAGACCATGGTAAAACAACTTTAACTGCTGCAATTACTAACGTATTAGCAAAAAAAGGTTTCGCAGAAGCTAGAGCATATGACCAAATCGACGGTGCTCCAGAAGAAAAACAACGTGGTATTACAATTAATACTGCACACGTAGAATATGAAACAGCTAACCGTCACTATGCACACGTTGACTGCCCCGGACACGCTGACTACGTTAAGAACATGATTACCGGTGCTGCTCAAATGGACGGCGCTATCCTCGTAGTTGCTGCTACTGATGGTCCGATGCCCCAGACCAGAGAACACATCCTTCTTGCTCGTCAAGTAGGCGTTCCCTATATCATCGTATTTATGAACAAGTGTGACCAACTCGACGACCCCGAACTTTTGGAACTCGTTGAAATGGAAATCAGAGAACTTCTTTCTGAATATGGTTTCCCTGGCGACGATACCCCCATCATCAAGGGTTCTGCTCTTAAGGCTCTCGAATATGCTCAAGGCGACCACTCTGCAGACGAAATCGCTGCAGCAGCAGATTGCAAACCCATCTTCGACCTTATGGCTGCTGTTGACACTTACATTCCTACTCCCGAACGTGACGAAGCTAAACCCTTCCTTCTCCCTGTAGAAGACGTATTCTCCATTACTGGTCGTGGTACTGTTGCTACCGGCCGTGTAGAAAGAGG
>CAZSIA010000151.1:0-4073 GCA_964606905.1 uncultured Anaeroplasmataceae bacterium
ATACAAATATTCCATCTACATTTGTTTTACAATCATTTGAATTAATATAATTATAATTTGATAAGTAAAAAGTAATTCCATCAATCTCAAAAAGGATATAACAATTATATAAATAAAAGTCATTTAAATATTTTATTGGCAAAATATATGTTTTTTTGCTGTTTTTTTCTACTATTAAATTCCCGTTTCCATCATCAATTACCTCGGTATAATCTTCAATTAGGGTTGAATCCTTAACTTCTACCAAATTATTACTATCTAATATAATTTGATAATTATTTCCAATACTTACATTTGTAATATTAAGACGATTTTCTTTATCATTATTTATTGTAATTATAATCGCAGCTAAGGATAAATTTTCACGGCTACTTACACCATATAAATCGACAATTCTTACAACATTCTCTTCGTATAGATTTTCCTTTATTTCTATACTTCCAATATTAAAAGTATAAGTTTTATTCGTAAACTTTAAAGATAAATAACAATCTAATATTTCTAAACTTGTAATATCTATTTTTATAGATAATGCATATTCATAATAATTTTCCTCTAGAAAATAAGTGTTTGATGAATTATATACATCTACAACTTCAACATTAACTAATACTTCCATATCTTCACTATGAAGAGTTGTATTTGCATCAGTAGCGTATTTTATCAAAGAATTTGAACTATTAGTATAAAGTTTAATATCAGCTTTAAGGCTACCTTTACTCAAATATGCATAACTTGTTTTAATTGCGTAAGCTTCCTCTTCTACTTCATTATCCTTGTATTTATTAAATAATAATATAGATAAACTTAACAATAAAACAAAAATACTAAACAAAAGAATTAATTTTTTCATATTGGTAAAACCTCTAGTCTTGGATATTGAGTTGTAACAACAAAATATTCAAAACCTCCTCTTTGAGTTCTGATCCAAAACATATAATAAGCGGCAACACCATTTGTAATTCTAGCTTCACCAACTATCTTTAAATTAGCTACTGTTTTAGGATCTATAATAATTGCTAAATTATTTTCTTCTTTTGTAGTTGTAACTGTTTCAGTTGTAACATTTACCTTAACTTCTGCATCTAAATTATGTTTAAATTTTGCAACAGACCCTTCCATCTTATATTTAATATTACCTGTAGATGAAATACTAAATTTATTTACTACAGATTTATTTAATTCATACTTATAAGTAATAGGAGTTGTCCCGTTATTGTAATAAGAAAAAACCGTTTCACTGATAAACTTAGCTTTAATATTTTTATTTACTATATATGTTCTCCATCCCCAAAATTTTCTCTTATCAACGTTTTTATAATACTCCTCATATTCTTTTTCTGAGTAATCTTCTAACATTTTACCTGAGTTGATTTCAATTTCCTGAAATGTATCATAATTTTCACTAGCAACTACATCTTTAGTTATAACAAGTAAAAATAAAAAGATACTGATTATTAAAATTTTTTTCATTTTCATCATTCCTTTCACCTATATATTTGCAAAGAAACTATAAAATTACTAAAAAATTCAGTATCTTTTTTTAATTATTTAATTTTCTCGATTAATTTCATTACTTCTGCTTTTAGTTTATTGTTTTTCTTAATAGCGTGTTCAAGTGTATCTCCAACAGTTGAAAAATATACTTTCAATTTTGGTTCTGTACCACTAGGACGTAAAACAAACCAAGATTCATCATTAAAGAAATATTTTAAAACATTTGATTCTGGCAAATCAATTGTAGTAGTTAAAATTTTATCTTTTTCATATGTATAAGCAATCTTTAATAAATTATCTTCTTTTTTGATTATTTCACCAAATTTAAGATTTAATTCGCCATTACGGAATGTATCCATAATTCTTTTAATTTTTGCTTTACCTTCTAATCCTCTAAGATAAATATTTTCTTGTGATTCATAAAAATATCCTTCACGATGATAAATTGCTTCTAAGTAATCGATTAAATCCATACCTTGTGTTTCGCACCAAGCTTCAATTTCACAAATCATTAGTATTGCTTGAATAGCATCTTTATCACGAACAAAGTCTTTGATTAAACAACCATAACTTTCTTCATATCCATAAACATAAACACCGCCATTAGCTTTTGTTTTATGCGCTTGTTCTCCAATGAATTTAAAACCAGTTAATGAAGTATAAGTTTTCAAACCATATCCTTCTGCAATTTTAAGCGGAAGGGATCCACTTACATTTGTTGAATATACCCATCCATTTTCTGGAAGTAATCCCTTCTCTTTAAGTTGAGAACAAATATAATCAACCATAATAGTCGCACTTTGATTACCATTTAATAACACAAATTCACCATTATGTAAAACACCCATACCTAATCTATCAGCATCAGGGTCAGTAGCTAAAACAAGTTTAGCACCAATTTCTTTAGCATAAGCGATAGCTTCATCAAATGCTTGAGGATTTTCAGGATTACTAGTCTTAACACCACTAAATTCAGGATCATTAGTCATTTGAGTTAAAACTGGATAACATTCAAAACCATTTTCATTTAAAACATCAGCAGCAAATACTTGGCCTGTCCCATGAAGTGGGGTATAAACTACTTTAAAATCACCTTTAAGTTCACAGTTGATTCGAACTGTATTAACCGCTGCACGATAACTATCATCAATTTCCTTACCAACATAAGTAATCAATTCATGATTTTGGGTATTATCAATTAAAAAGTAATCTTCAATCTTATTAATTTCTTCAATCACCAAATCAGCCAAATGAGGAACTAATTGACACCCATATTCATCATATATTTTATAACCGTTATATTCTTTAGGATTATGTGAGGCAGTAATCATAACTCCACCAATAGCATCTAAATATCTTACAGCATATGATAACTCTGGTGTAGGACGTAAGTCCTCAAATAAATACACTCTAAATCCCATAGAAGCAAAAACTTTTGCAGTATCTAAAGCAAACTCTTTTGAATATTTACGATTATCATGTGCAATAACAACACCATGAGTATGAGCATCATCATATCTTTCTAAATATTTACCAAAGCCATATGTAGCTTTACGTAGCATATAATAATTAACATATGCAGTACCAGCACCTAAAACACCACGCATACCACCAGTACCAAATGTGATATCATGAGTAAATGCTTCTTTTAATTCTTGTTCAGTCATTGCTTCAAGTTCAGCACGTAAAATTGGATCTAATCCTTCATAATCTTTCCATTTCTGAGCTTTTTCTAAATAATTCATTAGATATTCCTCCTGTAAATCGCAAGTAAACCTTTTAAGGTAAGTAATTCGTCTATTTCAATATCGTTTTTTGTCAGTGGGATAATTAAATTTGCAAGTCCACCAGTAGCAATAATTTTCAAATTAGGATTTTTAACTTCTTCTTTAATTCTTTCAATCATTCCATCAACTTGACTAGCAACACCGTAAGTTACTCCAGATTGCATACAATTTATTGTATTAGTTCCTAAAATTTTATTAGGAGCTTTAATTTCTATTTCCGGTAAAAGGGCAGTGTTATTAATTAGCGCCTTCATGCTAATAACAACTCCAGGTGAAATTACTACACCTCTTAGCGCTTTATTTTTAACATATATATATTTAATAGCAGTTCCTAAGTCAATAATTAAAGCTTCATCTGTTGTAACCGAAGCTACATCACAAATTAAATCAGACCCAACTTCTCTTGGATTATCTGTAACAATACTAACACCAGTTTTAACCTTAGGACCTAAGATAAGCGGTTTTATATTTAAATGCTTAATAAACATTTCATTAAGAATAGTAGTGACCTCAGGAACTACAGATGAAATAGCAACACCATCTACTTCATCTAATTTAATCATTTCACGAATAATCAAATAATATTCATCACAACTACGATTTAAAAGTGTAGTAATTCGAATAATCGACTCTGATAGTACTTCATCTTTATATTTAGCAATACAAATATTAGTATTCCCAACATCAAATAATAATAACATTTATTTTTCACTCCATTTTATGTCAAAAAAACAAAAAATCACGTTAATTATACTATAATTAAAAATAAAAATCTTTAACTATATAATA
>CAZSIA010000152.1:0-4036 GCA_964606905.1 uncultured Anaeroplasmataceae bacterium
GAACACCAGCCATTGGAGTTATTATTATGGATAACTTAGAAATGGAAACAAAAGGATTCGATATTCAAGAAACAGTTAGAATTCGTGGATTGTATTTAGGTGAAATTTCTAAATGGTGTGAAAGATATAACGCTTATTTAAAGAGTTATGATGATGATAGTTTAATTATAGTTTTTGATAAAGCATCTTTAGAAATGATGATAAAAGAAAAGTTTGACTTGTTAGAAAAGGTTAGAATTATTTCAGCTGATAATGGAATCCGTGTAACTTTATCAATGGGTATTGCTTGCGGTGATGTTAGTTATGAGGATTTAGGTGCTCAAGCCCAAAGTTCAATTAATTTAGCTGAAAAACGTGGTGGAGACCAAGCAGTAGTAAACATTTTAGGTGAAAAGATTCAATATTTTGGTGCTAAATCTAACGCCTTAGAAAAAAATAATTTATCTGCTGCCCGTGCTAATACTTTAGCGCTTAAAGAGGCTATTGATATTTCAAGTAATGTTTATATCATGGGTCACATGATGGCTGACTGTGATGCTTTAGGAGCAATGATTGGAACATTAAGAATGGCTTTATCAAGTAAGAAGATTGTAAAGGTAATTATTGATTATGAACGAATTGATGTTACTAGTCAAAAATTATATAACGAAATAAAAACTGCTGCACCAGAATTATTTTCACATTTTGTTTCAAGTGACGAAGTTACTGATGTAACACCTGATTCTTTGATGTTGTTAGTTGATACACAATCACCTAAAATATCAATGAATGAAAGTGTATTAATGCGTTTTAGAAGAATTGCTGTTATTGACCATCATCGAAGTAGTGAAGATGCGTTTGCTGATCCAGTATTCTCATATGTAGAACCATATGCTTCAAGTACTGTAGAATTAGTAAGCGAAATGTTAAACTTTTATCAAAAAGAACGAATTGAAATTTCTGCGTTTGAAGCAACCGTAATGCTTGCGGGTATCGTAGTAGATACTAATAACTTTACATTTAGATGCGGTACTCGTACTTTTGAAGCAGCTGCTAACCTTCGTGAGTATGGTGCTGATATGATTGAAATTAGACGTTTACTACGCAATGAATTAGAATTACAATTGTCGCTTGCTAAATACGTTCAATTAAGTGAAATTATTTTAGAAAATTTTGCAATTACAGTTTTAGATGAAAAAGAAGTGATTTCAGATAGAACAATGTTGGCTAAGATAGCTGAACAATTACTTAATATAGAAGGCATGGAAGCTGCTTTTGCAATTGCACATATTTCTGATGGTGAAAGAGATGGTGTAGCAATTAGTGCTCGTAGTTATAAGAGCGTAAATGTTCAATTAATTATGGAAGAAATGGGTGGAGGTGGACACTTAAATAGTGCCGCCACTCAAATATATGGCTTAACATGTAAAGAAGTAAAAGAACAATTAGTCACAATATTAAAGCGTGACTTTGAAATAGGAGATGAGTTTATGAAAATTATTTTATTAGAAGACGTTAAAGGTAGAGGGGTTAAAAATCAAGTTATTGATGTAGCTGTTGGTTATGGTAATTATTTAATCTCTAACAAAAAAGGTGTGTTAGCTACAGAAGAAAATTTAGCTAAACTTAAAGAAGAATTGCATCAAGCACAAGTAGAAGCTGAAGAACAAAAGAAAATGATGCAAAAAATTAAAGAAGAAATTGAAGAAAAATGTGTTAATATTTATATCAAAATTGGTGCTGATGGGAAACTATTTGGTCATGTAACTACAAAACAAATTGTTGAAGAATTTGAAGTACAAACAGGTATTAGACTTGATAAACGAAAAGTTTCATTACCTGTTGAAATTAATGCTTTAGGTGTTTATATCGCCGTTGTTGATTTACATAAAGAGGTTAAAGCTAACCTAGAAATCAATGTATTAGAAAAATAATAAAGATATTAAGGAGTGATATCATGGCTCAAAATGTTCCTTATAATTTAGAAGCCGAACAAGCGATTTTAGGATGTGTATTAATCGAAAATGAAATTATGACTTCACTTTCAGATGAGATGAAGGTTCAAGATTTTTACGATCGTAGACACCAAATTATTTTTACAGCGATGTTAAATATTTGTAAAAATCAAATGGAAATTGACTTTACTACTTTAATTGCTGAATTACAAACTAAAAACCAATTGGTAGAAGCTGGTGGAGCTGTTTATTTATCTAGTTTAATTGATGCGGTTTATACTACTGCAAATATTCAAGATTACGTGCAAATAGTTCAAGATTCTGCTTTAAAGCGTAATGTGATTGCCGCTGCAACAAGTATTGCTGAAGCAGGATACAATGCAAACTATGATTCAGCTGGATATATTGATTATGCAGAAAGATTACTTTTAGATTTGGCGAAGCGTAGAAGAACAGAAGGATTTGTTCCAATTGATACGGTTTTAGAAAATGTAAAAAATATTATGTTAGCTAATCGTGCTAGAGATGGTGAGTTGACTGGACTTTCTACTGGTTTTGAAAAATTAGATGAAATTACTTTAGGCTTACAAAAAGATAATCTTATTATTTTAGCTGCTCGTCCTGCAATGGGGAAGAGTGCTTTTGCAATGAATATTGCAATTAATGCAGCAGTAAATAACATAAAAGACACAGGAGAAGCTATCAGTGTTGCATTATTTTCTTTAGAAATGAGCCAAGAACAAATTGTTCAAAGAATGACAGCTGCTCAGGCGCGTGTTAATTTGACAAACATTCAAAAAGGTAACTTAACTCAAAAAGAAATGATGCTAGTTGAAAATGCTAATGATGAATTAGCTGGTTTAAATATTTATTTCTGTGACCAAGGAACTGTTACAGTGGCTGATATCAGAGCTAAATGTCGTAAACAAAAAGCAAATGGTGGATTAGATTTAGTTATTATTGACTACCTACAATTAATTAATGGTTCTAGTAAAGGCGGAAATCGCCAAGAAGAAGTAGGTAACATCTCAAGAAGTTTAAAACAAATGGCCAGAGAATTAGGAGTTCCAGTAATTGCTTTATCACAAGTATCACGTAAACTTGAAGATCGTGAAGACAAACGCCCTAATATGTCAGATTTGCGTGAATCAGGATCTATCGAACAAGATGCTGATATTATTATGTTCTTATATCGAGAAGGATATTATAATAAAAATAGCGAAAAGGTATCTAACTTGACAGAACTTATTATTGCTAAAAACCGTGGTGGTGTAACAGCTACTCTTGAATTTTTATTCCAAGGGGAATATCAATTATTTACAACTTATATAGGAAATTAATCGAGGTTTTAAAACATGTTAAAAAGATTAGAAAATTATGTACAAAGATACGATGAAATTAACGTAGAATTAGCTAAACCAGAAATTTGTACTGATATTAAAAAAATGACTGCTTTATCTAAAGAACAACGCTCAATTGAAAGAATTGTTGAAGTTTATAAAGAATATAAAAGAGCATTAGAAAGTATTGAAGATTTGAAAGAAATGCGCAAAGATCCTGATCCGGAATTAGCTGAAATGGCTGAAATGGAACTTGAAGAAACAAAAGAAAAGGTTGTTCGATTAGAAGAACAAATAAAAGTTTTATTATTACCTAAAGATCCTAACGATGAAAAGAATGTAATTGTAGAAATTCGTGGGGCAGCTGGTGGTGATGAAGCTAATATCTTTGCTGGTGATTTGCATAGAATGTATGCCCGATATGCCGAATCAAAAGGTTGGAAATTAGAAGTTTTGGATGCCATGGTTAGTGAAATGGGTGGATTTTCTCAAATTGAATTTAAGATAAGTGGTGAATCAGTTTATTCATTTTTAAAATATGAATCGGGGGCTCATCGTGTACAAAGAATTCCGGTAACAGAAGCAAATGGTCGCATTCAAACATCTACAGCTACTGTATTAGTAATGCCTGAAGCTGAAGATATTGAATTTGATTTAGATATGAATGATTTACGTATAGATACTTTTTGTTCTAGTGGGCCTGGTGGTCAATCAGTAAATACAACTAAATCAGCTGTACGTGTCACACATATTCCTACTGGT
>CAZSIA010000153.1:0-4009 GCA_964606905.1 uncultured Anaeroplasmataceae bacterium
GGTTTAACAGCTATTATTTCAATTAAACACCCTGATCCTCAATTTGAAGGACAAACAAAAACTAAATTAGGTAATACTGAAGTTCGTAGAATTGTGTCTCAAATTTTAGGTGAACAATTAGCGAGATATTTTGCAGAACATCCTGCTGATGCTAAGATTATTATTGAAAAATGTTTACTGGCTCAACGTGCAAGAATTGCCGCTAGAAAAGCTAGAGAAGCAGTAAGAAAAAATCCTTTATCTTCTTTAGGATTTGCATCTAAACTTGCAGACTGTCGTTGTAAAGAGCCTGAAAAATCAGAGTTGTATATAGTCGAAGGTGATTCAGCCGGAGGTAGTGCAAAAAGCGGTAGAAATAGCGAATATCAAGCTATTTTACCATTACGTGGTAAGGTATTAAATGTAGAAAAATGTCGTTTAGATAAAATGTATAATAACAGAGAAATTTTAACACTAATTCAAGCAATCGGAGCTGGTATTGGTGATGAGTTTGATATCACAAAAACAAGATATCATAAAATCGTAATTATGGCCGATGCCGACGTCGATGGTGAACATATTACAACATTGTTATTAACGTTCTTCTTTAGACATATGAAGCCACTTATAGAAGCAGGTTATATTTATGTAGCTTGTCCACCTCTATATAAAATTGAATACGGAAAAAAAGTTTATTACGCATATAGTGATGCAGAACTTGAAAAAATCAAATCACAAAATACTGGTAAACCAAGTATTCAACGTTATAAAGGTTTAGGTGAAATGGATGCTGTACAATTATGGGAAACAACTATGGATCCTAGCAATAGAATTTTAATTCGTGTTACATTAAATGATGCGATGGAAGCTGATCAAGTATTTTCAATGTTGATGGGCGAAGAAGTTTTACCAAGACGTAAGTTCATTGAAGAAAATGCTGTTTATGTAAACAATTTAGATGTATAGGAGGGTAAATCAACATGGCAAAAAAAGTAACAAATAAAGATTCAGAATTTTTAGCTGCATTAACAGTTGAAAAAGAAAAATATGACCAAATTGAAGAAGTTGATATATCTTCTAAAATGCGTACATCATTTCTAGATTATTCTATGAGTGTAATTGTAGCGCGTGCATTACCAGATATTAGAGATGGTTTAAAACCAGTTCAACGTCGTATTTTATATGGTATGAATTCATTACATATTTATTCTAATACACCATTTAAGAAAAGTGCACGTATCACAGGGGAAGTAATGGGTAAATACCACCCACATGGTGATTCAAGTATTTATGATGCAATGGTACGTATGGCTCAACCATTTTCTTATCGTTATGTATTAATTGATGGTCATGGAAACTTCGGTAATATCGATGGAGATGGTGCTGCAGCACAACGTTACACAGAAGCTCGTATGAGTAAAATAAGCATGGAAATGGTTAGAGATATAGATAAAGATACAGTTGATTTTGTCGATAACTACGATGGTGAAGAAAAAGAACCAGTTATTTTACCAGCAAGAATTCCTAACCTTTTAATTAATGGTTCAACAGGTATTGCTGTTGGTATGGCAACAAATATTCCACCTCATAATTTAGGAGAGGTTTGCGATGGTATTTTTGCTTTAATTGATGATCCTGAAATTACAATTGATGAATTAATGCAATATATTAAAGGACCAGATTTTCCGACAGGTGGGCTAATTTTAGGACGTCAAGGATTAAAAGACGCGTATAACACAGGTCTTGGTTCTATCGTTATTAGAAGTAAAGCAGTTATTAATGAATTACCAAACGGAAAAAGCGAAATTGTAGTAACAGAAATACCTTATCAAGTTAATAAAACAAGATTAATTGAACGAATTGCAGAATTAGTAAAAGATAAAATTGTTGAAGGTATTACTGATTTACGTGATGAATCAAGTATTAAGGGAATGAAGATTGTAATTGAATTAAGAAAAGATGTAAATGCAAATGTAATGTTAAATAATCTTTATAAATATACTCAATTACAAACAACATTTGGATTTAATATGATTGCTTTAGTAGATGGTCAACCTAAAACAGTAAATTTAAAAGATATATTAGTTGAATATTTAAAACATCAAGTTGATGTAATAACTCGTAGAACAAAATATGATTTAGCAAAAACTGAAGCTAGAGAACATATTTTAAAAGGTTTAGTTATTGCTCTAGAAGATATTGATAATGTAATCGAATTAATTAAGAAGGCTAAAGATGGACAAACAGCTTTAGAAGGATTAATGAACAAATATGCATTAAGTGAACTTCAAGCAAGAGAAATTTTAAATACTCGTTTACAAAGATTAACAGGCTTAGAGATTGAAAAAATCAAAGCTGAAGAAGAACAATGCTTAAAAGATATTGCTGAATACAAAGCAATATTAGTTGATGATTCATTAAAAATGAATATTATTAGACAAGAATTAACTGAAATTAAAGAAAAATATAACGATGCACGTATCAGTGAAATCTCAACATCAACTGCAATAAGTATCGATGATGAAGATTTAATTCCGAGAGAAAATGTTTTAATTACATTAACAACAAATGGATATATTAAGAGAATGAAAATTAGTGAATATCATGCTCAAAACCGTGGTGGAAAAGGTTTAACAGGTATGAAAACACACGAAGATGATCAAGTTGAACGAATTGTTCCAACATTAACTCATGATTACTTATTATTCTTTACTAATAAAGGTAGAGTATATAAAGTAAAAGCTTATAATGTAATGGAAGGAAGTCGTACATCTAAAGGTATTCCAATTATCAATTTAATTCCACTTCAAGAAGATGAAAAAGTAACTTCTATTTGTCCTATTGATAATTTTGAAGTAGAAGATAAATATTTATTATTTGTAACAAAACAAGGTATTGTTAAACGTACAAATGTCGGCTTATTTAAAAATATTCGTCAAACAGGTATTATAGCTATAAACTTAAATGATAGTGATGAATTATTAAGTGTTTTAACAACGAATGGACAAAAAGATATTATTTTAGGTGCATCAAATGGTAAGGCAATTCGTTTCAGTGAAACAGATATGCGAGATATTAGTCGTGGTGCAATCGGCGTTCGCGGTATTAAATTAGCAGAAGGTGAAGAAGTCGTTGGTGTCGGAATAATTGAAAGTGATGAAGATGATATTTTAGTATTAAGTGAAAAAGGATACGGAAAACGAAGTAAAGCAAGTGAATATCGTACTCAAGGTCGTGGTGGTCAAGGTGTAAAAACCCTTAACATTACAGAAAAGAATGGAAAACTTGCGGCATTAAAAATTGTTCACGATGATGAAGACTTAATAGCTACTACTGATAAAGGTATGGTTATTAGATGTCACGTTAAAGATATTTCTACAACAGGTAGAGCTACGTTAGGTGTAATTGTTATGCGTCTAACTAATAATCATAAATTATCTACAATTGCTGTTGTTCCTAACGAAGAAGAGGAAGTAGAAGTTGTTGATGCTTCGCAAGATGTAGAAGAAAATAATACAGAAACAAATGAATAAAAAGGTGGTTAGTTAGTCATGCAACAATTTGTTTATGATTTATATTTAAAATATTCAAAAGAACCTATCGATTATCGAATAAAATTAGCACAAACAGCTTATCGAAAAGTTGAAGAAAAATTGAAAGATAGATATAACTCGTGGGATGCGTTTAACGGGGTTATTTGTTTAACTCTTATGTGTTTATGTGGTGATGGAGATTTAACTTATAATGATTATGAAATATTTAAAAAAATATCAAAAGCTTCGCCTACATATAATGAACTTTGTGAAACAGTTGGAAATTTAAATTATAAGTTGATTGTTGATAAATATAGAGTATGTGGACAAGAAACTTTAGGCCAAGCCCTTTATCTAGTTGCGGTTGTATTCGCTTGTAAAGGTAGTTATGGTGATGATGAAAAAGCAATAGTTAACGCTCTATCTCATTATTATGTATAAATTATAACTTTAGAAAATAGTAAAATAACATAAAAGCAACTACACATTTTGTGGTT
>CAZSIA010000154.1:0-4009 GCA_964606905.1 uncultured Anaeroplasmataceae bacterium
ACAATAGACATAGAATAACTCCTCCTTAAATACATTTAATATATCATCTTTAGCTTTATTTTAGCATTATATATGTGCAAAAAATGTACATAGATTATTTTTATTATTTTAAGCCTTACTCACACATAAATAAATGAGTGAGAGGCTTTAGATTATCAATTACAAACACGACTTGTTCCTTCCGACTAAATAAAAAGTCAAGAATCTCATCAATTGTATTAAAAATAATGTTATATTTTATGTTAAATGTAGAAATAATCATTTTAGTTAAATCAGCTAAAGTATTCGCAATACTAATTTCTTTACATTGATAATGAATAACTTTACAGTCCAAATTTTCAAGTGCTTTTTAAATTAAGAAACTTTCACCTCTACGTCTTCTTCCGTAAATTAAAATATTAGCTTGTTCAGGTAAATAAATAACTTTTTTGATTTTTTCTAGTTCCAGCGCTCTACCAATAAATTTCATCAGAAACACCTCTTTATACAAAGTAGAAAATAATAATATCACACAAACACTTTGTATTCAAGTTTAGTAAAAAACTTTTTAGTAAAAAACTTTTTAGTAAAAATAAAGCGTGCCAAAAATTGACACACCTATTTTATTTATTCTTCAATTAATTCAAATCGAAATTTTTGAGTTACTTCAGGATATTTAACGTGATCTACTTCACTTAAAAACATTCCCTTTTCTCTTACCCAAAGCGATCCATCACCATAAAGTCTTCTATATACTACCATTTCATCTTTAGTTTCAGAATCATAAGCAACATCTACCACTAGGTAATATTTGCCTTTAAAATGTCTATAAACACCATTTATTTTTAACTCTCTCATTTTTACTCCTTAAATGAATCTAATAAAGTTTTCGCCGTTTGCAAAATTCCACTAGATAATTCTAAACCACTTAACATAATCGCAATTTCAGTAATTCTTTCATCGTAAGATAACTCCTTAACAACTGTTTTTGTACGATTACTCTCTTCTTCTTTTGCTATATATAATTGAGTATTAGCGATCGCCGCTACTTGAGCTAAATGAGTAATTGCTAAAACTTGAGTATCTTTACTAATTTCCCGCATCTTAGTTGCAATTTTTCTTGCTGTAACTCCACTTACACCAGAATCAATCTCATCAAATACCATAAATGACAACGGATTCTTTTGTAAATAAATTGTTTTAAAGGCTAACATGATTCTACTAAGTTCTCCACCTGAGGCAACTTTACTTAAAGGTTTAATAGGCTCTCCAACGTTAAATGAAATATAAAAATCCACAATATCAATTCCGTTTTCTAAATAAACCACACTATTAAATGGATCTGATAAGTCAACTTCATTAAAAATGATTTCTAACTTAGTATGTTCTAAATCTAAATCACAACATTCCTTCACTAAAGCACGTTCACAAACTTTCGCTCCTTTTTGTCGATAAGAACGTAAGTTTAATGCACATTTAACTAATTCTTTATGTTTAATTAATATATCATTTTTAAGATCTTTAATTGCTTCATCAAAATTAGTGATCAAAGAAAGTTCTAACGTAATATCTTCTAAATATTTGATAAGTTCAGCTACACTCATCTTATATTTTTCTTTAACTTTATTAATTGCATAAAGTTTAGAATTTAATTCATCTAAATAATCCGGATCAAAATCTAATCTATCTTTAGCTTTATACAAATAACTTTTTATTTCTTCAATTTGATAATAAGCATCAAGTAAAGCTTCATGATTTGTTTGATATTCTAGATCAAATTCTTTAATTTTTGCCAAATTCATAGCTGCTTCATATAAACCATCAAGATTAAAAACTTCATCACTAATATTTTGATAAGCTTCATTTAAGTTAGTAAAAATCTTATCAAAATTACTTAATTTTTCTATTTCACTCTCTAACTTTACATCAATGTCAATAGTTAAATCTAAAGCTTCTAATTCTTCTTTTTGAAACTGTAAAAATTCCAATTTATTACTTAAATCATTACTTTTTTTTAAACAGTCATTATATTTTTTAATTGCTTCTAAATACTTTAACCGTTTAACTTGATAATTATTGTAGTGATTAAGGAAAGTCTTGTCTTTAAAATCATCTAAAAATGATAGATAATTATCTTTATTAATCAAACGATATGTATCATGTTGAACATGTATATCACCTAAAAATAATCCAATTTGTTTTAATTGATTTAAAGTGACATTTTGATTATTAACCTTAATTACATTTTTTCCAGTATTACTAATAATTCTTGTAATTGTCAATTCGTTAGAAAAGTCGTAACCTAAATTATTGATAGCTTCTAAAGTTTCATTTGATAACTCAGTAAAAGTGGCAGTAACAATTGATTCTTTTTCTCCATAACGAATCATATCCAAATCAGCACGTGCGCCTAAAAGAAGGCTAATCGCGTCAATGATTAACGATTTCCCCGCACCTGTTTGACCTGTTAAAACTGTCATATTCTTATTAAAATGAACTTCTATATCTTCAATAATTGCAAAGTTTTTAACCTTTACCATTGCTAACATAACACTTCACCTACATCTTATGTGATTGTAATACAATACTTTCTATATTATACTTTTTAATTTCATTTTTCCGGCTTATTAAAGCCAAATATTCAATATTTCCACTTTTACCTTTTTGTGTTGAAAAAGTCAAATCATTAACATATAATCCTAATTCACAAACATAATTAACTAACATCTTAACTACTTCTTTATGAATTTTAGGATCTTTAATAACTCCATTTTTCATCTTTATTTTTCCAACTTCAAACTGAGGTTTAAATAAACAGACAAACTTAGTTTCATTATCGATATATTTTAACAAATACGGAATGATTTTAGTAATAGATACAAACGAAACATCCATTACTAAATAATCAAATTTTACATCAATATTAAAATCACAAATATTTGTATTTTCATAAGAATGAACTCTAAAATCAGTCCTCAATTTTAAATCTAGTTGGTTACTTCCAACATCTACTGCGTATACACATTTAGCCCCGTGTTGAAGGGCACAATCCGTAAAGCCGCCTGTTGAAGCACCGATATCTAATACAACTTTATCCTTAAAATCTAAATTGAAATAATTAATAGCGCGTTCCAACTTCATTCCGCCCCAACTTACATATTTCAACATCACTTCTAATACTTTAATTTGATTATCTTCACACACACTAAAAGCTGGCTTACTAACTACCTTACCATCAACTTCTATCAAGCTTTTTTTGATAGCTTGATGAGCTTTTTCACGTGATTGATAGTAACCATTGTTTACTAAAAAGACATCTAATCTTTCCATATATCTTTAATTTTTACTAAAATACTAGTATCACCCATATCATAATAATCTAATACTTCAGTAATATCTCCATGTGTAATAATTTGATTTGTATTAAAAGCCATATTATTAATTAAACTTGTATTATATTTATTTTGAGCAAAGTAATATGTAATCATCATAGCTAAAGATGAAGACTCTACTACTTGTTCGTAAATTAAAATCGGTTTATTTTCACTAGCAATTTTATCCAAAATTTCTTTATCTAATGGTCTAATAAATCTTGCATTTAAAACCGTCAACTCTAATTTATATTCATCAACTATTTTTATTAACCTTTCTACATCTGGTCCGTAAGAAATTAAATATCCTTTACTACCAGATATCTCAACAACCCATTTTTCATCTAAGATTTCAATTGCTAAATTATCAACGGTATTTAATTTTGGATATCTTAAGGCAATTGGACCACTATCTTTTAAGCCATATTCTAATAATCCTTTAACCTCAGCAGCATCTTTACCCATCATAATTTTTATATTTGGCATCAAAGATAACATCGCTAAATCATAAATTCCTTGATGAGTTGGGCCATCTTTTCCAACTACTCCTGCACGGTCAAGCAATAAAAATACATTTAAATTTTGACGTGCTATATCATTTAAAAGTTGATCAAAAGCACGTTGAGCAAATGTCGAATACATCATTAAAACACTCTTAA
>CAZSIA010000155.1:0-3999 GCA_964606905.1 uncultured Anaeroplasmataceae bacterium
GGAACTGTATTGTTCCTAAACTTCACTTCTGAAATTTTTTTTTTACAGTCCCTTTCTTATTCTATTTATTAAACATAATCTTTTCACTGTTAAACATTTTAGTTAAAAGGAATACTCCTAAACAAATGTAAGCAAGATTTGAGACCATTGTTATAATGATTGCCCAAATGTCAAAGGATTGATTTAAGATTCCGGTTAACGCTTGAATTGAATTATAAATTGGAAGTATATACATTACTAGATTTGAATTTGCGCTTGTTGCCATCATTCCTGTCATTCCAATAACCATCGAAACAACAATTAAAGGACTTGCCAAACTATTTGCTTCTTTAACACTTTTTGCATATGTTGATACAATTGTAAGAAGTGTTGTAAAGAATAATGCAGTTACAACAACAACTAAAAATAATAGAACAAGCGGTATTATTCCATAATGAGCAAATGAGAAGTTAGCACCAGCTAGTTTAGGAATTGATAATACTAATCCTAAGAAACTTACAAAAGAACTCGCTATAGTTGTAATTCCTAAAGCAATCACTTTTCCAACAATCAAATCTCTTCTTCTAATTGGAGTAACCAGTAAAGTCGCAATCGTTCCTCTTTCTTTTTCACCAGCTATAGATTCACTACAAATACTCATCGCACCACTAATTAAGAAAGTCATCAAAATAAATGGTAAAATCATCCCAATAATCTTAGTTGAAATATCTTCTTCACTTGCTAAATCATAATTAATATTTAAATCCGTATTTATATCAAACTTATTAGCCAATTGTGTTTCAAAAACATCCAAATAAGTAGTGGTGTAGGTATATAAAGATATTGAAGAATCAATAGTTGAATTATAATAGATACCTACATAAGGAGCTTTAACGTTTGGATTTGTTTGATATTCTAAAACTCTGTTATAAAAATCTTCTTCATATTCGATATATAAATCGACACTTCCATTAGAAACCAAAGAAATAATTTCTTCCTTTGTTAAATCTTTTTCATTTTTTAAAACGGTCCATCCATCATTGTCATAAATATTTTTTAACTCTATCGGTTCATTTTCAATATAAATTACATAATCAGTTATTTCTTGCGATGTAAAATCCATCACAATTCCACCTAAAAGTGAATAAATAACATAAATCAAAACACCTGGTAAGAAAATACTAAATAACATCCTTGAATCAGTAAAGAAACGTCGCAATTCTTTCTTTAAAACAGTAAAAATTGTTTTCATTACATTGTGCCTCCTTCATTAAAATATAATTCAAAGAAGACATCTTCTAAAGATGAAACTTCGCAAAGTTTTTCGAGTTTATCACTTACAACCATTTTCCCATCAATTATTATTCCAACTCGATCACATAATTTTTCAACTAAAGAAAAAATATGTGTTGACAAAATTATTGTTTTTCCTTGATTTTTAAGTTCAACTAAAAAATCTGTAACCGTCTTTGCAGTAACAACATCAAGCCCATTAGTAGGTTCATCAAAAATAATAATACTAGGATCATGTGCAATTGATATAACAAGCGAAACTTTCTGTTTCATTCCTGTAGATAAATCAGCTATTTTGACTTCCTTAAAAGAATCGATTTCAAATTTTTCAAACAAATCTTTTTTTCTTCTTTCACTTACATCTTTATCAATTTTATAAAGTTCTGAAAAATAATCAAAAAGATAATTTGGAGTAAAGAAATCTTCTAATTTTAATTCACTTGTCAAAAAACCAATTTGCCTTCTAACTTCATTAGGATTATCTAAAACACTAAATCCATTAACCATAACATCACCATTATCAGGTTTAATCAATGTAGCAATCATTCGTAATGTGGTTGTTTTTCCGGCACCATTTGGTCCTAATAAGCCATATATTTCACCCTCATAAGCCACAAAAGACAAGTCTTTAACAGCCACTTTCATAGATTCTTTTGCCTTATTAATTTTTTGTTGTTTCTTCGTTAATTTAAATGTTTTAGTTAAATTATTAACAATGAGTATTTCTTTCATATACGTCCTTCCCTTCTTGCTATAAGATTATACTACCAAAATATGTAGAATAATATCTATTTTTACTAATATAAATTAAAAAGTGCCACCAAGGCACTTTCCATTATTATTCTACCACTTTTGTAACATTTGTAGCTTGAGGTCCACGTTCAGTTTCTTTAACTTCATAATTAACTACATCACCTTCAGCTAGTGCTTTATATCCTTCTTGATTTATTGCAGAAAAATGAACAAAGATGTCTTTACCTTCTTCATTAACAATAAAACCAAAACCTTTCTCAGCATTAAACCATTTAACTTTACCTTTTAACATTATTTTACTCCTTCATAATTTTGGGAAAACGTTTCCCTACGTTAATTATATCACAAAAAAATAGTTGTGTTATCTTTTTTTTAACTTTAAGTGTCAAAACAACCAAATTATTCGACATTTTTTCGTCTACTATCGTATTTTTTTCGTTCTGCAGTATCTAAAATCTTTTTTCTAAGCCTAATAGACTTTGGAGTAATTTCAACAAGTTCATCATCGTTAATATACTCTAAACATACTTCAAGAGACATTGTTTTAGGTTTTTTTAATACAACAGTCATATCTTTTGTTGAAGAACGTGTATTAGTTTGTTGTTTGGCAGTAGTAACATTAATTGCCAAATCTAAATCTTTATTACATTCTCCAACAATCATACCTTCATAAACTTCTGTTCCAGGTTCTATAAACATAACACCACGGTCTTCTAGATGACCAATCGCATAAGCAGTAGAACTTCCCTTAGCCATTGAAACTAAAACACCATTAATACGTTGTCCAACGCTTAAAGACTCCATAGGTCGATATTCTAAGAAGTAATGACTTAACATTCCATAACCTTTAGTGGCTGTCATAAATTCCGTATTAAATCCAATAAGTCCTCTACTTGGCATAGTATAGGTAACTCGAGTTTGATTGTCATGCGTAGTCATTTGTTCCATAACACCATGACGATATCCAAGCATTTCAATAACCGCACCAATTGTATCACTAGGCGCATCAACTTGAACAAACTCATATGGTTCACACACAACTTCAGCAATTGTTTTTAATATTACTCTAGGACGAGAAACCTGAAATTCATAATTTTCTCTTCGCATATTCTCAATCAAAATCGATAAATGTAATTCGCCTCTACCACAGACAACCCATTCCTCTTTATTATCAACTTTCTCAACACGCAAACTAACATCTTTTTGAGTTTCTTTAAACAATCTCTCTTCAATCTTAGTCGCAGTAACCCATTTGCCTTCTTTACCTGCAAAAGGTGAAGTGTTTGTTCCGAAAGTCATTTGAACTGTAGGTTCAGTAATAAAGATTTGCTCTAACGCCTCTTCAAAACCAACATTACAAATCGTCTCACCTACGCCAATATCAGCAAGTCCAGCAATCGCGACTATATCACCAGCATAAGCTTCTTCTACTTCAATTCTATCTAACCCTTTAAAACTATATAATTTTTGTATTCTGAATTGTTTAACACTCTTATCAGTTCTTAAGCAGCTTACTATTTCGTTGTTACGTATAACACCACGTGTTACTCTTCCAATACCAATACGACCTACAAAATCATTGTAATCAAGTAATGCCGGTTGGAACTGTAATGAGCCATTACTATCTATTTTTGGAGCAGGAATATAATTTATAATCATATCTAACACAGCATCCATTCCCTTAACTTGAGTTTCCTTATTTGAGTTATCACTTGATGTAAAATTAACCGCTGAAGTATAACAAACAGGAAAATCTAATTGTTCATCATCAGCACCTAATTCAATAAATAAATCAATAATCTCATCTAATACTTCGTTAATTCTAGCAGTTGGTTTATCAACTTTATTAATTACTACAACAGGTTTTAATTTTGACTCTAAAGCTTTCATCAAAACAAAGCGTGTTTGTGGCATTGTCCCCTCATAAGCATCTACTACTAAAACGACTCCATCAACCATCTTCATTATTCTTTC
>CAZSIA010000156.1:0-3941 GCA_964606905.1 uncultured Anaeroplasmataceae bacterium
AATCGCTGCCGGATCGCCATTAAAAGCAGCCTCTAAATCGGTTTTAAGCATTTTAACGATCCCACTTAATTCTTTAATAAAGAAAGAAGCTATTTCATTAGCATTTAAATCAAAATCTTTGTTTTTAGAAATATTATCAATTTCTAAAACTAACGTATTATAAATTCTTTCTTTTAAAAAGAAATTTGAATTTGTAGCCAAGGATGAAAGCGAATTAAAATAATTAGGAAATAACAAATCTCGCATATCTTTAACTATTTGTATTATATTCTTTTTATTTAAAGAAAAATTATCATTGCCATCAAAATGTTCTAAATTATATTTCGTCATACACTAAATCCGTTGATAAATATCTTTCACCTGTATCAGGTAAAATAACAACTACCATCTTATCCTTTACATTATTTTCCTTAATATATTTTATCGCACCAGCAAGTGCCGCACCGCTACTTATCCCAACAAAAATTCCTTCTAATATCGCTAATTGTTGTGCTATTTCAATAGCTATATTATCATCAATTGTTAAAATCGAATCAACAACATTCATATCTAAATTTTTCGGTATAAAATTAGCGCCTATTCCTTGAATTTTATGTGGTGCACTTACCCCTTTAGTAATAAGCGGTGATTTATGAGGTTCAACACCAACAATAACAACTTCTTTTCTTTCTTTCAAATATTTTCCAACTCCGCTAATTGTACCACCAGTACCAATTCCAGTTACAACAACATCAACAAGCATATTAGTATCCAAATAAATTTCTTTGGCAGTTGAAATATAGTGAGCTGCAGGATTATTAACATTATCAAATTGTGATGGAATAAATCCATTCAATTCTTCTTTTAATCTTAATGCTTCATCTACTGCACCTTGCATCCCAAAATTTGGCTTAGTTAATACAATTTTAGCACCATAAGCTTTAATTAATTTTCTTCTTTCGACGCTCATACTCTCAGGCATTACTGCAATAAACTTCATCCCTAATGTTGCACATACAAACGCAAGAGCAATTCCCATATTTCCACTAGTAGCTTCAATTATTGGAGTATCTTTATTAATCAAATTGGATTCCAATGCTCTTAATAACATGTCTTTAGCTGGTCTAACTTTTACAGAACCACTTGGGTTGAACATTTCGAGTTTTGCAACTAACTTAACATCTAAACCATATTTTTCTTCCATTTTATAAAGTCTCACTAAAGGAGTATTTCCAGTTAGTTCTAAGACTGAATCATATATTTTATTCATTAAATATTCCCCCTCTTCTATTAATACTATATCATATACTATGGAAAAAATTTGTCGAATATGCTCACAAAAGTAGAAAGAACTGCTTGAAAATACAAACAGTTCCAATTTAACTTATTTTATTTAACTTTTTTTCATTGAACTAACAAACCATAAGATTTTATCATATTCTGCAATATGATCTTCTAAAATATTAACAAGTTGAAACTTATCAAACTTATCCGCAGTCATTCTGATAATATTAGCTTGTGCTCTTATTGTTTTAACATCTTCAAATAAAATAGTAAGTACATCACTTGACTTATAATCAGTACTATCTATTTCTGAAATTGTTGCATTTTCTACATACTCTACAATTGAAGCATAAGGATATCCTTCATCCATTTTGATAAATTCTGCAACTTCATCTAATTTATCGGCAAAATAATCATAAAGAGATTCTAAATATTCATGAACTTCTTTAAAATTTACCCCTACAACATTCCAATGTAAATTATGCAGTTTAATATACATCACCCCAATGTTTGCCAAATAGTTATTTGTTTGTATAATAAGATCTTTTGTCATTTTTATCCCCCTCTTAATGTCTTATTTTTACTACATCTATATTTTAACATCAAAAATTCGCTAAAGATTTTATTTAAACAACACTTTTTCCTATTTTTTTATTATTATCAAACTTATTTGTAAAATTATTGTAAATTCTCATTAGATTTTGCCATAAATAATTCTTAACGAATTTAAAACAGCAAGTAAAGCAACTCCTACATCAGCAATAATTGCAATATACATTGGAATTTGCGTAACAATCGCTAAAATCATTATCAAAACTTTTATAGATAATGAAAAAACAATATTACCAACCACTATTTTCTTTGTTTTCTTACTTATTTTTATCGCATTATAAACACTTTCTAATTTATCATCCATTAACACAATATCACTCGCATCGATTGCAATATCACTTCCCATAGAACGCATTGCAATACCAACAGTCGCACTAATTAAACAAGCGGCATCATTAATACCATCACCAACATATACTACTTTTTTATTCTTTTTAACTACATCTAATACCTTAACTTTTTCATCTGGTAATAATTCATAATAATAGTTTGAAATTTCTAATTCTTCGGCAACTTTTCTAACACTTTCTTTTTTATCACCACTAATTATTTGAACTTCGTATTGATTAATCAAATTACTAATTGTACTAACTGCATCTTCCTTAAGTTCATCTTCAATAATTAAATATCCTAAATATTCATTTTGATAACTAACATAAACTATTGTAGAATCAGTAACTTCTTTTTTAAATACTACTCCATTTTCTTCTAATAATTTACTATTTCCAATTAAAACAACTCCAGCATTATATAAAGCTTTAACACCATAACCAGGAATATTAGTTAAATCATTTAATTCTAATATAGTAGTTTTATCATGAAGATAGTTTGTAATTGATTTGGCAATTGCGTGTGTAAAATTCATTTCTGCTGAATATAAAAGTGAATCCATTAATTCTTTATTCATAGAGTATTCTTTAGTAACTTTAAATTCACCTTTTGTTAATGTACCGGTTTTATCAAATAAAATCACATCAATTTCACTTAATATTTCTAAATACGAAGCCCCTTTTACTAAAATTTGATTTTTAGCCGCTCTTCCGATACCCATAAAATAAGCTAAAGGAATTGAAATAACTAATGCACAAGGACATGAAATAACCATTATTGCCAATCCTTTATATAAGAAAGTTAAAAAGTATTTATCAAATCCAATAAGTGCAGGAATAACAAACATTACAATTAAAGAAATTGCAATAACAACAGGTGTATAAACACGAGCAAAGCGTGTGAAGAAACGATCAAGATTTGCTTTATTTTTATTAGCTTCATCAACAATCTTTTTCACCTTTGCTGTTGTGGAATTATTAAAAGTTGATGTTGCTTTTACATGAAGCAAACCATCATTATTAATCATTCCTGATAATACTTGATCATTTATATAGACTTCTTTTGGTATTGCCTCACCAGTAAGCGATGCGGTATTTAAAGACGAACTTCCTTTTACTATTACACCATCAACTACTAATATATCGCCTGGTTTAACAACAATAATATCGCCAATTTTAATATTTTCAACTAAAACTTCTTTTGTCAAATCTCCATCTAAAATAAATACGCTATTAACATCTAAATCCAACATATTACTAATTGATTTTTTTGACTTATCAACAGCTTTATGTTGAATAAACTCTCCAATTTGATACAGAATAATAACTAATATTCCATCATAAGGATCAATATTAGCCTTATCTGTGAAAAATGGAACAACTAAAGCAGTAAGCGAGGCAATACTCATCAAGAAATTCTCATCAAATGCTTTTCCTTTTAAAATATTTTTTGCAGCAAGATATAGTACATCATAAGCGATGATAACATATGATGTACATAAAATTATACTCTTAACATATCCTGTAAAATATATTGATACAATGATAAAAACAATAGATAAAATAGTTCTTATTAATAACAAAGAAAAATTATTATGTCCATGTTCACATCCGCATCCATCGTGATGGTGACATGAACAACCTTCGTGATGATATTCTTCATGGTTATGTTCATCATGATGTTCGTGATGACATGAACAACCTTCGTGATGATGTTCTTCATGGTTATGTTCTTCA
>CAZSIA010000157.1:0-3936 GCA_964606905.1 uncultured Anaeroplasmataceae bacterium
GGAATAGTAAACTCAACTTTTTCATCATTATATATTTCAATACTTTCTTTATCTTCTGATAGTCTAATTTTTAATCCCTTTAAATTGAAGAGAAATTCATATTCATAAGAATTACTTTTCTCTTTTACGATAATATTTTCTTTAATATTATTTCCTTCTAATACATATTCTAAATTAGTATTTTCATCTACATTTTCATATACATTCTTATTAATATGTTTTTTATTAGTATGTGAAAAATTATTAACAGATAAAGTAGAATTAAAATTATTTGTATTTGAATTTCTTTTTCCTAAATATTTCCAAGAAACATTAAAATTATTATTACTAATCTTAACTCCTTTTCCTTTACCAGTTTTACTAATTTCTGTTTTAAATTTTCTTTTTTTAGTTACAAAAGAATCAGTACTCTCTTCTAAAGTATTATCTATTTCTTCCCAAGAATTAGTTTCCTCATCATAATAGTTAACAGGCATAGAAGAAATAACTACTCTTTTAGTTCCATCATTTAACATAAAGTGGCGAGAATATTCATCTGCCACAGATAAATCTTCACTGATAATAGCTGGATTATCCCATTTTTTTATTTTCTTAACTTTATTAATAGTTTCTTCTTTTTTTACTTCTAAATTTTCATTATTATTTTTCTTTAATTTTATTAAAGCCATTTTTATTCTCCTTCCTTCTTCTTTTTTAATATAATTTTTTCTTTCTTTGTCTCTTCTTCTGTACTAAGATAATTAATAAAGAAACTCTCAATCTCATCTAAAATATTTTTAGTAGTAATTAATTCTGTTTTCTCTTCTGTTTTTGTTGCTGATGGAAATATTTTTTCATATATTGCATACATTGATAAACTCATTGTTGTGGATGTTGTCCACTGTACAACGAATGCTTTATCAAAAACATAATCTTTAGTAACAAAAATCCGATAACTAAAGATAAGTAAAAATCCAACAATAATTGGAATAAAAACAATAAACCTCGTTACCACGGTATAATCAGGTAAACTTTTAGCCAACATTTTGATTGGAATTTTAATAATCGCGGTTAAAATAAAAATTACTAACGCAAACGTAACTGTCTTAAGTCCAAAACTTTCAATTAACATAAAAAAATCTTCCAAAACTCTTCACCTCACTTATAAATTATTTAAAATATCATTTCGTTCAACAACACCATCAAAAATCAAAAGAGTAAATAACACCTCCTCTATTTTGTTTTTAATTCTGTAAAGTGTTGCTAAAGAAACAGGAAGTTCTAAAACTAACTTTACATCAGGTATTCCTACAAAATATGATTTCTCTATTATTTCTTTTATTATTGGATCAAAGCTATTAGCTATTTCATTTAAACTATCATCTACATTCTTAAGCCAAAAAGGAAGTGTTATTTTTCTTTTACGATTATAAAAAGTAATAATTGAATAACTATTATTAGCTAATATATCTTTTCTAATTTTTGAGTATATCTTTAAGTATTTTTTTAATTCTTGTTTTTTCATATAGAGTACCTCTAATGTTTTGTGACCAGATTTTTTTCCTCAGCGAAAAAAAATCTGGTCACATCAGAGTACCTCTAATGTTTTGTGACCAGATTTATTTATTATATTCACTTACTATTTTAACACACTTAAAGCTATATTTCTTCTCAAGTTTTTATAGATAAAAGTTCATTATTAATATTTTAGCAAATTCAACAATTTATCTTTTAACTCTAAATCTAAGTATTCAACTTTAATAACATTTGTTAAAGCATTTGTATGAAAATGAATTAAATATGTATAAATATTCTTTTTTGCTTGATGATATGTTGTAACATCTTCTATAGCAATTAAATTTTCTTTTTTAATAACAGTCGCAATATGTGTTATACCACCACTATAAATTGTAATTTTTTCGTCGTTGATAGCAACTGATTGTTGACGGAATTTAAATAGTGCATTCACAAAATAACTTAATTCTAATATTAAGAATACTAAAAGAAAACTGCAAATAATTAAAACAATCATTAATGGATCATTAATTAATAAAAATAATGGTGCGACACATAATAATACAACACCTAAAACAACACCTGTAATAAGCGTAGGCATAGTCATAAAAACTTTAAAACTTTTTGCTTTTGCATCTCTTTCTAGCGGAATATAATTAGGTAAAATTTCTGCCAAATAATTATTAACTTCGCTCAATTTACAAAGCGGAATCAATAAACCACTGCTAAATACATCATTGCCGTCATTTGATTGACTATCCGATGAATAGTGATCATATCCAATCACTTCTAACTTAACAGTCGCAAACCCAAATAAGCGCTTAATTAAGCCCTGTTCTATTTTCACACCTTTAATTCTATCTAATTTAAAAGTGTTATTTATTTTTGTAAATAATCCATAATTTATATTAAGACTATCTTTATCTAAAGTAACGTGAAAATCATGTAAAGAAATAAATGAATAAGCTATTTGAAATATTAAAACAAATCCATTAATAACAAAATATGATCCTATTAATACTAATATTAAATCAATAAATGTAATACCATCTTCAATATTTTTTCCAATAAATAAATAAACAACAATTATTACAATAAAGATAATAGCCATCCAAATCAAAGAACCAATTACATTTAAAACTGAATAAATAAGTTTTCTTACTGAACTGAATTTATAAAGATAAGTTTTTTCTACCTTAGAATTAACAGTGTCTACATCTTGTTTTTGATCAATATTTTTCAATTTATAAAGTAATTGTTCTACTACATTTTTATCTTCATAAATCATTACTTCCGCCGTTGTACTAGTATTAGTAGAACCGCTATCTACCATTAAAACAGAAATATTAAACAAACGTTGAATTAATCCTTGCTTTTGATTTACCGCATGGATATTTTTATATTCAATAATTGATTTCTTTTTAAATAAAACTCCGCGGACACATATTATTTCATTCTCAGTTAATTCGTAACTACTCGTCTTATAATAAAAATGTGCATAAACTATCGATATAATCCAGATAATGATTGCAATAAGTCCTAATATGATAAACACAGAATAAAACTCACTTATATCAATGGCATTACTTTCTTCATCAGTGGCGGATAAAAAAAAGTAAAAACAGAAAAATACATAAATACCAGCTATCCTAAATAAGTAAGTTATAGGTAAATAAGTACGTATTTTTTTTGTAAATCTATTCATTTACATCCAATCTACTTTCCAGTTTATTTTCTAAATCTTCAATCATTAATTCTGCATCACTTTTCTTTATTCCACTTAAAGTGAAATTAGACCCTGCAGTTGAAATGATTACGCCACTCAATTTAAATAATTGCATTATTGGACCATGATATAAATGTAAATCTTGAATTTGACGAACTGGAATTAAAATTTTATGGCGGAATACTACCCCATAATTTATATAAATTTTCATTTCATCATATTTGTACTCATAAAAATGATAAGTTAAGAAAGGCCACCCTAAACAAAGTGCTAAAATTATTAATAAAATTAATCCCAGGCTAAGTCCTAATGCAAGTTTAACTTCACTTGGAACAAATATTAATACCATTAAATAAGCTATTAATGCAGGTATAGCAATAAATAGATTTCTAACTAACCATAATTTTACAACTTTCTTTTCTAATTTTTTCATTATAAATTCCCCCTTTTTTATATAATAAAAGTTCAGCGTTAACTGAACTATATTATTTTATGAATTTTTTGTATATAAATTATCAGTCAATGTTAAGATAATATTCAAATTACCATTACGAGTTCTTAATTCATCAATAAATTCTTTTTGTTTAAAATCAGCTGGAACACTTAAGCGATATACTAATTCATAAATAGTACCAAAATCAGCAGTTTTAATTTTATCTAATGAAGCTTTAACATTGTATTTAGAAAAGATTTCTAAAAATGCATTTTCATAATTT
>CAZSIA010000158.1:0-3923 GCA_964606905.1 uncultured Anaeroplasmataceae bacterium
GTATATCATATTTATATTAAAAAATCAATAAAAATGCCAACCTTTTTGAATAAGATCCTGCCTTTTACAGTTTAATTTGTGTGGCGCAAAAAAAACTAAAAATTAAATTAGCTCGAAATTTGACCTTAAATCGATTTTTATTGATTTAGGGTTATTTTTTTATGGGTAAAATATTTTACAGTTAGGTGTAAAAATAATTGAAAAATCCTCTTGACTTGTGTGGCGTTGTGTGGTATAATATATTATATAGATGTAGGTGTTGGTATGATAAAAAAGAAAGTAAATTATTTTAAAGATGGTACATATAAAACTAATGTGAGAGTTATGGTTTCTTATAGACCTGGACCTGGCCAAAAACCAAAACAAAAAACTATTAAAAATTTTGGATATTTAGAAGATCATCCAAATCAAGAAGAGTTTTGGGATATGGTAAATAAAGAAGATGAAAAAGCAAAAACAGGTCATGGAGATGATATGGTATTGATAGTACCAAAGAATCAAAAAAATAATTCCGAAATTAACAGAACATACAATTATGGATATAAATTTATTGAATCTATCCTTAAAGAGTTAAAACTTGATGAATTCTTTGAGAATGTTGAATTTAAAGGAAAATACTCTTTATATGATATTCTTTCGTTTTTAGTTTATGAAAGAATTATTAATCCATCTTCTAAAAGAAGTAATATGCGTCATATAGATTATTATTTTGATAAAAAGTTTGATTTTGAATTATATGATGTATATAGAGCGTTAGATAAGTTTTCTGAATGTTCTGTAAAAATGCAAGCTCATATAAATAACAGAATTAAGAAAATTATTGGTCGAGATGAATCTTATGCGTTTTATGATGTTACAAACTTTTATTTTGAAAAAGACTTTAATGGGCCATTAGGTAGTCTTACTCAAAAGGGAGTATCGAAAGAACATCAACTAACTCCAATTGTACAATTTGGAATGTTTATGGATAGCAATAATATACCTATAGCTATGAAAGCATATCCAGGAAACACATCAGACAGTGTTACGTTACAACCTTCACTAAATGATATAAAGAGAGAATATAATTTGAATAGATTAATAGTAGTAGCAGATAAAGGCATGAATTCTAGATCTAATATTGACTATATTGTAAACAATAATGATGGTTACGTAGTTAGTCAAATATTAAAGGGGCCTAAAGGAAAAAGATATCACGATATAATGTTTGATAAAGATGGATATCAAGGTGATGAGGATTTTCAATATAAGATATTTGAAGAAGAATATGAATCAAGTATTAATAAGAAAAAGAAAACGATAAGAAAAAGAAAAGTGTTAATTTACTGGTCTAAAGAAGATGCAGCTTATGCTAAGAGAAAAAGAGAAGAAAAGAAATACAAAGCGGAAAAAGAATTACATAATAATGCTTATAGTACAGGTCATTCAAATTTTAGTGATAATAAAAATATAATAGCTCAACATCTAGTATCTTCTACAGGGGAACAAGCGGATCAAGAAATAAAATCAATTAATTATGAAAAGTTTACAGAAGATGAGAAATTTGATGGTTATTTTTGTATCATAACATCTGAGTTAGATTATGATTACAAAAAGATATTAGAAACATATCATCATTTATCATACATAGAAGAATCATTTAGAATAACAAAATCAGATTTAGAAACAAGGCCTATATTTGTTACAACAAATAATCATATAGATGCACATTTATTAACATGTTTTGTATCTTTAATAGTTTTAAGAATGATTCAATATAAATTAGGCAAAAACAAATTACCATCGACAAGAATAAAGAAAGTGTTAGAAATGTGTACGTGCCAAAAGATAAATGAACTATATGTGCATTTAGATAGTGTTAGTGGAAATTATGAATATGAAAATATTATAAGTAAAAGTAATAGAAGTTACTTATCAACAAAAATAGATAAAAATGATGATATAACTAGAAATGATTTTCTAGCTATCCAAAAAAGTTATGAAGTAAATTTTGATGAATGTTATATGAAGATTAATGAATTTAATAAAGAATTAAAGAGAATAAAATATAAAATAAATAATAAATAAAAAATGGGTTTCTTAGGAAACCCATTATTTACGCCACACAACTGTAAAACTCGGGTATATTACAAGTTCATCGATGATACGTTATAAAAAATTCGAACTTTATTCGCACACATTCGAACACATACGACCATATAAAACTAGAAAATAAAGAAAATTTAGGAAAAATTTTCGTAATTGATTTTCGTAATTGGTTTGTTATTTTCGTGATTTTAAATTATTTTCCTAAATAATTGATATTTTGCAGGTTTTGTAGTATAATAATAGTAGAAAAGGATTTGATAAATATGCAAACAAAAGAATTGATAAATTTAATTGATAATATTATTTCTTTAAAAACAGAAACCAATAATATTGAGTTCAAAAAAGCTAAAGATGGTGTTCCTGAAAATTTATATGATACTTTTTCTAGTTTTTCTAATACTTTGGGAGGCATTATTATTTTTGGGGTTGATGAAAAAAATAATTACGATATTTGTGGAATTACTAATCCTGATATTTTTCAAAAGAAAATAACTGAACAATCATTGTTGATGGAACCAAAAATTAGACCAATTATTACAATCTGTGAATATAATGGTAAAATTGTTGCTTCCGCTGAAATACCAGAATTAGATGTCTTTAATAAACCATGTTATTATTCAGGAAAAGGTAAAATGAAAGGCTCATATATTCGTGTTGGGGATGCTGATTTACCAATGACTGATTATGAAATATATAGTTTTGATGCTTTTAAGTACAAGACAGAAGATGAATTGCGTAGCAAAGAAAGAATTGAAAAAGATATATTTAACGAAATGTTTATAAATTCATTTTTGGATAAAATTATATCCTTAAAACCCAATTTAATAAATTTGGATAGAGATGCTATATTAAAAATGAATGGAATAATTGATAAAAATAATTATCCTACTGTTTGTGGAATAATGAATTTTGGTAAATATCCACAATTATTTTCACCCAATTTAGATATTGTGGCCGTAAGATGTTCAACTAATGATTATGGTGTTGAAGATCAAAATGGAATAAGATTCTTAGATAATAAAAGGTTAGATGGTACAATAAGTGAAATGTTAAAACTAGCGCTTTCTTTTGTTATTAACAATATCAAAAAAGCCACAAGAATTAATGATAGTGGTGTTCGTGAGGATGTATTAGAATATCCTATTAAAGCAATAAGAGAAATAATTTTAAACGCTCTAATTCATAGAGATTATAGCATTCACACAGAAAATGAACCAATTAGATTAACTATTTTTGATGACAGAATTGAAATATCAAATCCTGGTGGTTTATATGGAAGACTTTCACTTGATGAATTGGGTAAGATACATTCTGATATTCGAAATCCATTTATTGCTTCTGTATTAGAAATATTAGAGGTGACTGAAAATAGATATTCTGGAATACCTACTATTTATGCAGAAATGAAAAAAGCGGGATTAATGGAACCAAAATTTGAAAGTGTGAGAGGAACATTTAAAGTTACTTTATATAATTCCAAAAAAACAGATATTATTAATGATGATTTTGTATCAAAAATAAAAGTGTTTTGCAAAACGCCTAGAACAAAAGAATCTTTAGCAAAATTCTTTGGATATGACGAAAAACACCCTGCATATTTCATAAATTCATATGTTATACCATTAATTGAACAAGGAATACTTGCTTATACTATTCCAAGCAAACCAAAAAGCAGAAATCAAAGAATTTATACTGTTGAATAATTGGTCAGATAACATCTAGCCAATTATAATTTTATTGAAGTTGCAATAGGATAGTCCAGTCGAAATTAAACTATATTACTGTAAATCACGATATTATAATCCTGAATTATGTAGGTTTATAAGTCCTGATAG
>CAZSIA010000159.1:0-3908 GCA_964606905.1 uncultured Anaeroplasmataceae bacterium
TCTTTGACGTTTACTATTCATTTAATAAATAATTATTTTTAGCTTTTTTAACTAATTCCAAAAATTCAACCTTATGATAATCATCACTTAAATCAAGTTCTAATAAAAATTCAATTAAATGATCATAATTTGACTCACCTTTAAAATTAGAATCTCTTAATATTAAAGCAAATTCACACACCGCACTTGCAAATTTAAAATCTTCACTCATATCATTTACCTTATTTATTTGATTAGTTACTTCAACATCTAAATTCGTTTTTACATCTTTATATCTTAATTTAGTTTTTAAAATAAAGTCGGTTGCATTTGTATTTTTCAAAGTTACCTCATAAATAGCTATAACAGAGTGTCCTTCTCCAATTTCACCAGCGTCAGTTTCACTATTATTAAACTCTTCTTCTGTTAACATTTTATTTTCATAACCGATCAAACGATACTTACTAACATACAGAGGATTAAATTCAACTTGAATTTTGGCGTCTTTCGCCACTGTATTTAATACAGAACCTAACTCTTCTACAAATACTCTTTTAGCTTCAAGGAATGAATCAATATAATAGGCATTACCATTACCATATTGTGCAAGTGTATTCATTTTATTATGTTTTGTATTCCCAATTCCGAAACCTAAAACTGATAAATAAACACCTGTTTGGCGTTTACTAGATATAAAATCATTTAAATCGCCATCATCAGTAATTCCAACATTAAAGTCTCCATCAGTAACAAGAAAAACACGATTATTTCCGCCATGAATAAAATATTTAGAAGCTAACTCATAAGCTTTTTGAATTCCTCCACTACCATTAGTTGATCCACTAGCTACTAACTCATCCACCATTTCAACTAATCTAGCTTTATCTCCTCCATTAACCCCCTCAGCAATAACTCTAACCCCACTTGCGTAAGTAACAATTGAAACTATATCATCCTCATCTACAGAATTTACTAACAATTTAAAAGATTCTTGGAATAATCCTAACTTATTTTGACTACTCATTGAACCTGATGTATCAATTAAAAAAACAAAATTATTTTTTTCATCTTTTATTTCTATTTCTTTTGAATTAATACTAATTAAAGCTAAATAATTTTCGCTATTATATGGACATGATGCTAATTCCATCGTTGTTGATAATGCATCATTTGTATTATTTGTATAAGAATAATTAAAATAATTTAACATTTGTTCAATAACAACAGCATCTTTAGTAATGTATGAATTATCATTAATTAATCTTCTTAAATTTGAATAAGCATATGATGATGAATCTAAAGAAAAACTAGATAAAGGATTTATCGCAGGATCCGTAAATCCTTTCTCATTAATTTCATTATATTCTTCTGCATTTTCTTCCATCATTCCCGAATCTTGTGCATAATAATAACCATCACCCATACCAGAACAAGAACACATCAATAAAACAAAACTAAAACTTAATAAAGCAACTATCTTTCTAAACATATTGACTACCTCCATTTTTTTAAAAAATTTAAATAGCCAAAAAGTCCTCCCAAGAAATCATTTTATCATTAAATGGATCTTCAACCATATCATCTATTTTCAGCAACACATCAACATCAACAGGAATTCCCACTGTTAATTTAGCACGTGTACTTTTATTTACTAATCTAATAGGTAAATATGTATTAAAAATAACATACGCAGCTTCTTGATTAGTATCATTATGCAAAATATATTCTAATTCCACACTCGAATAAGGATCAAATAACATAACATCAAAAACACATTTTTCTTCTAGTAAATCTTTAGAATTAAATAGAACATTATAAAGACCATTCCAAACGTCTTTTGTTTCTCTACTTTCATCAACATGATAAATAGGTTCATATATAAAGTTAATTGTCCATTCTTGTGATTTAGAATTGACAGTTCCTAATTTATGTGTGCAATATAATGAACTGGCTACATCAAATGGTAAATATATATCATAACTAGTATCATTTATCTTATATGTTTGAAAATAATCAAAAGCAACACCATCAGCAGCTCCATCAGCTTCTTCATTACCAGACATACTACAAGAAGATACTAATAAAATAAATATAAAAACAATAATAATATAAAACTTTTTCATACTATTCTACAACCCTCCCGCTTGCTTCGACTACTTCATAAGAAATTTCCACACTATAAAATGATTTAAAATTCTCTATTTGACTTTTTGGTCTAAGAATAATGCTAAAATCATTTGTTAAAGAATCGTATGATATGTATCTGTCAACATACAAAACCTCACTTAAATTACCTTCAGTATTAATATAATAATATTGAACTGTAAAATTCAAAACTAAGATTGGGTCAACTACATCTTCTTTAGCTTCAATTAAACCAAAGACATCAATACCATATCCTTCAACAACAAAATTTTGGCATGGAGTTATTTCAAAATATTCTTTTGCGTTTTCTATAGTGATTTCTACTTCATCTTTATCAGTTAGTCTAATAACAAAACTAGCTAAAAAGATAGATAAAACCAACAATGCAAAACATATTACCCATAATATTACTCTAAGTTTTCTTTTAGGATCAACATATACTTTTTCAACTTCCGGTTTTTGTTGAGTAAGTAATTCATCAATAGTTACATTAAGCACGCTGGCCAGCTCCGGTAACAGTTGGATGTCAGGCAACGTCTCACCCGTTTCCCACTTTGATACTGCTTTGTTTGTAACTTTTAATTTTCTTCCTAATTCATCTTGAGTAAATCCTAACTTTTTTCTTTGAGTATAAATGAATTCGCCAAATTTGTATTTATCCATCACTATCAACTCCACCTTCATTATATATTAAGTCAAATAAATCGTTGCTAGAACATTATCTCCTGACAAGAGAATTTATCTTTATTAAAATTTTACCATATATTAATAATTAAGAAAAGTGGCTTAGTTTAGAACTTTTACAAAAAATATATAGAGCTGCTCATTCTCAAGCAGCCTTATAAGTTTTTTTAAATTTTATATAATATTATTCTAACACTTCTTTAGATTTTTCATCTTTATAATAAATATAAGAAGCAATAGAAGTAGAAATCATAAAAATTGCAATCATACTCATCATAATAATAAAGTTCACTATCTCTTTAAAGAATAAACCTGACACTAAAATAATAACACCAACAATAACGCCAACAAATCCAGTAAAGCGATGTGTTTTTTGCCACGTAACTTCATTGTACATAGACCAAGTTGTCTTAATACCTAAAGTTCTATTCTTTTCAATCTTTGGCATAAAATTACTTAAAATAATAAACATCAAACCAATTAATAACATCATAATTTTTGAAATATCAAAAGTTGGAGTATCTTCTACATAATTTAATGCATAAACTCCCATAACAACTAACAATACTAATAATATAGCTTCAAGAATAATACCTGTTAATAACAAATACTTTTTATAGTTTTCTGATACCTTACCATATCGACAAACCAACAACATTACTAATCCAACAATAGTAGCAATACCAGCAAAGATAAGCATAAAATACTTACTTCCAAATTGATCTGGTGTTCCGTCAGGGGCAAAATGTGTTGGAATTGTATCGCTCAAAAATACAAAGAAAACACCAGCAGCAACAAAACTTAATAACATTAAACAAATAATAGCAATTTTACTTTTTTTCATGTTCTTCTCCTTTTAATTCATAAATCCATAATAATACTTCTTCTAATACAGAAGCGTTTAATTCATAATAAATAAATTTACCTTCTCTACGATCTCTAATTAAATCTGCATCCTTTAAAACAGACAAATGCCTTGAAATAGACGCAAATGTTACATCAAAATGATCGTTAATATCTCCCGCGGTCATTGGACCCTTTTTTAAAAGATTTAGTATAGTTCTTCTAATCGGATCCGCTAATGCCTTGGTTGTTTGTTG
>CAZSIA010000160.1:0-3886 GCA_964606905.1 uncultured Anaeroplasmataceae bacterium
TACCTTTGTTTTTCACTTTAGGTTTACCGCAATATATACTACCATAATTATCTGAAATAAATTTTAGAGCATGAGAAACAAATACATCAGAAAGTCTTGTTGAGTCAGTACGCATATAAGTAATTAACCCGACTTGAATTTCTCCAATTTGTTTACCTTCATAAAGAGCTTGCGCGATACGCATCGTTTTATCAGCGGAAAAACCGTATTTAACTGAAGCTTCTTGTTGAAGCGTTGAAGTAATAAATGCTGGTTTTGAAGCACGATAAACTTCTTCTTTAATTATATCTTTACATTTAAATGATTTAGATAAAGAATGATAAATTGTATTAGCTTCTAATTTAGAAGTGATTTTTTTCGTTACATATTTTTCATCAACAAGATTTAAACTAAACAAATCATTTGTTGCTGAAATTTGATAAAACGGCGTAGATACGAAGTTATTTATCTCTTCTTCTAAATCCACAATAAGTTTTAAAACACTACTTTGAACACGTCCAGCAGACTTTGTTTTAATCTTCTTTTGAAGTAGGTTTGATAACTGAAAACCAATAATTCTATCTAACATTCTACGTGTTTCTTGTGATTGTACTAGTGATTGATCAATACGTCTAGGATGAGCAAATGCTTCTAAGATTGCAGGCTTTGTAATTTCATTAAATTCAATTCTATTAACAGTGTTTAAATCTAATTCAAGCACACTAGCTAAATGCCAGCTTATCGCTTCTCCTTCACGGTCAGGGTCGGTAGCTAAATATACTTCATTACCTTTACATATCTTTTTTAGTTCTGCAACTTTAAGCGTTTTATCTTTTAAAATTTCATAACGTGGAATAAATCCAGCAGGAATATCAATTCCTAATCCACCCTTACCTTTAGTTGCTAAATCTCTAATATGACCATTAGAAGCAACCACTTTATATTCTTCCCCCATATAACTTTCAATTGTTTTAGATTTAGATGGGGATTCTACTATAATTATTTTTTTCACCGTTATCACATCCTTGAGTCGTATTATATTATTGCACCAATAATTTGTTAAGTCAAACAAAATTTTTAAGCTTTTTTTATCAATTGTTTTACAATTGAATTTTTTTAAAAAGAAAAAGACAGTAACACTAATTACTATCTAAACTACTTTATTAACTCTTCTTCACTGAATAAATCAAATGAAAGTTGTTCTGTTATGGAAAAATATTTAGAAACAGGATAAAAAGTTTTACGATGAATCGGACAAGGTCCAAACTTTTCTAATGACTCCATATGCATCTTTGTACAATATCCCATATTATGTTTAAATCCATAATTAGGATATTTAATATCCATCTTTGCCATATATTCATCACGCGTAACCTTCGCTAAAATACTAGCGGCCGCAATTGATGCACTAAGTGCGTCACCATGCGTAATTGATTTGACAGGAATATCAATATCCTTAATTGGCATAAAATCAATTAAAGCATATTCAGGTTTGACAGATAATTCCAACAAAGCTTGTTTCATCGCTTCTTGGGTAACTGAATAAATATTTGACTCATCAATTTCCTTAGCGCTAATAAAGATAACTTTATAGCTAATTGCATGTTTAACAATTTCCTTATATAATTCTTCTCTTTTTTTCTTCGAAAGTTGTTTTGAATCATTTAACCCATCAATTCGGTAATTAACTGGTAAAATACAAGCAGCGATTACAACAGGTCCCGCAATTGGTCCACGACCAGCTTCATCTACTCCCGCTATTAAATTAATTCCATCGTCAATCAGTTCTTCTTCAAATTTATACATATTAACCATCGCATCTGTCATAGCTCATCGCTCCTAACTTATTATGTCTTAAATCAAATAAAACAAGATTAATAACTCGATCATAATCGATTTGATTTCCTTTAAGTAAACAATTGCGTTTTCTACCAATTGCTTCATAAACTTCCATTAAATCCATTTCGCTTGTTATTTCTACTTGATAACGAGCATTAAGATTTTCTGGATAATACTTTTGCATAAATGCTAAACCATAACTAATTACATCATCAAGCGGCAAGATATCATCTTTGATTGCACCACACAAAGCTAAATTATGAGCTACAGTAGGATTTTCAAACTTTGGCCATAAAATACCCGGGGTATCAAGCAATTCTAGCGTACTGTTGATTTTAATCCAAGTTTGACTTTTTGTAACACCAGGTTTATCACCCGTAACTGCTGCCTTACGATGTGCAAGAGTATTAATAAACGTTGATTTACCTACATTAGGAATCCCAACAACAAGCGCTCTTATTTTAAAGTTAGAATAACCCTTTGCTTTACTTGCTTCAATTTCTTTAGCTAAAACTTGATTACAAGCAGGAATAATTTTACTTACATTATAGTTATCAATCAAATCAATATCTAATGCTTTTATTCCTAATCCTTTAAAATAATTAATCCATTCTAATGTGACTTTTTTATCAGCAAGATTTGCTTTATTTAATAATACTAAAGTTGGTTTATCTTTAAGTATTTCTTCCATCATAGGATTTCTAGAAGATAGTGGTACACGAGCATCCAATATCTCTATAACCATATCAACTAATTTTAACTTTTCAGTTATTTCACGTCTCGCTTTAGCCATATGACCAGGAAACCATTGAATTTGTGCCATAAGCCTACCTCCTTTTAATCATTTTTTACAGGTACACCAAATCTTTCAAACGGATACACTCTAAAGATACATTTACCTAAAATATTTTCGTTATTTATCATTCCAATTTCTCGACTATCAGTTGAATTAGCGCGATTATCCCCTAAGACAATTGAAAAACCATCTGGAACAATTCCTTCATCAAAATAAGTTTTATTATTTTCCTTATCAGTCAGCATCGTTTGGTACTGACTTCTTTTAACATTACTAGCCACAACAACCCCATTGACACTCACAGTTAAATCTTTACTAGAATAACTAACTACATCACCTGAGGTCGCAATCACTCTTTTAATAATAAATTCAGTGTTTAAATACTCTTCTGAATTAATAATTACTACATCATCCTTAATTGGTTCATATCCAATATGCCAAACTAAAATCTTATCCTTATCATAAAAAGTATCTTCCATTGATTCACCTGATACTTCAACTGGTGTTACAACAAAAATAACTACCCATAAAAAGATACTAATAAAAATTGAAACAAAGCTAAATAGGTCATATATTTGATAAAATTTAAAAGTTTTTTTCATTTGATTTAAACCTATCAATTTATTTTTCTTCTTATTATATATATATAAGGTAAAGAAAATAATAGAAATAATCGTCGAAACAACAATAAAAAAGACTAATAAAACAATATAAAAATCTTCATTTATAAACGATAAATGATCAATTTTATGAAATAAGAAAACTGATAAAAGTAAAAATATTACATAAATAATCACATGAAAGAAGTTTAAATTAAAAATCTTTTTATTTAAATGCTTACCCAAATTATCAGTTACAACTTCATCATTAACCTCATCTTTTATAATAAGAGAAACTTCATCTATTAATTGTTTTTTATTCAATGTTATTCACCCATCTTAAACCTTTGTTCTAACTCTTCTTGTGTAACTAATATTTCACGACCAGTAGTACCTTTACTACCACTAACTATACCTAATTCTTCTAACATTTCAACAATCCTTTGTGCTCTTCTAAATCCTAAAGAAAAGGCTGTTTGAATACTATTAATTGAACAAGTACCACGTTCTAAGACGAATAAAGCAACGTTATATACTAATTCCATATCTTCACCTTCTTTACCACCAACTGCGCCATATTGTTGTTTAACATTATTTTGTAGTTCTTCATGAGTAAAGACATAATCAGGAGCATAATTATCTCTAATAAAGTCACAGATTCTACTAATTTCAC
>CAZSIA010000161.1:0-3816 GCA_964606905.1 uncultured Anaeroplasmataceae bacterium
GGGAGGCACTCTAGCGATTCCTAAGGAGATATATTTTAATAAGAAAAATGAATTAGTATGTAAATTTATTGATGAATTATATTTAAATTTTAAAACAATAAATAGATGTGAAATTATTCCAATTGAAGGAAAAATAAAAATAAATAAAAATAAATTAATTATTGATAATGAAAATATAGGAAGTTTATTTGAAATTAAAAACACTTCTAACAAATATATATTGTCAACTAATATAAAAATAAACACCAAAAATTCGCAACTTATCTTTTTTATAAAATATAATAAATTTACATCAAATGGATATCAAATAATTTTTGATTTTAATGCAAAAAGATTATTTATAAGAGAGCAATATCTTTGGGATCAAAGACCTGATTTAGCTTCTATGCCACTTAATGTTGGTAAAAAGTTTTCTTTTGAATTGGTTGTTTATAATGATATTTTAGAAATATGTATTAATAAAGAACAAACATTATCATTTAGAATGTTAAAACACTTAGAAAGTAATTCTATTTTATTATCAGTCCAAGATACAAAAGTATCATTAATAAATCCAAAAATTTCAACTGAATAAAATAATAGCGGAGAATCAAAAATCAAGATTTCTCCGCGTTTATTTTGAACATATTAAATAAACTTTTTATTCCTCATAAAATAACATTTGCAAATTCAAGCCCACTAAATCTTAATCAGAAATTACTAATTCACAACTAGTATCTGTTCCAGTATAACTAGTATCAGTAACTTTTTATAAAACAAGCATCATAGTTTGGTCTCCAACTACTTCAATAGAATCACCACTATTATACCAATATTGATTATTTGGAAGATTAGTATCACTTGATCCTGATCTAAATGCCCATTGATATGGACGATTTAAGGTAATAGATACATTTTTTGTCATTCCTTATTTTGGTGTAAGTTGAAAAAAGACAGCATTATCAATAGCTGATAATGCTGTAATTTAATTTTGGAGCAGAATTTTGTCCCCCTAACACCTTAAATTGGATTAAAACCGTAATTTATATATCTTAGGCAAGTCTCCTGACTTTGCTTCATCCTACTTTCTTAATTCTCAAGAATAAACTCACTGGTTTATTGGATTTCGTCAACATTACAGTTGCTGGGACAGTCTAAGCCTTTCACTTGGTTCCTTATTAAGTTTTTGCAAACACTTAAGTATTTTTCATTATAGCATAATAAATATTTACAAATAAATGTTTAATATTATCGAAAAATGCTAAATATTATCAAAAAAACTAAACTATTTTAATGTTATTTGCTTCTATTATCAGTTTACCTTCCCATAATTCAACATTACTTAAAATTAAATTATCTTCTTTAACCTCCCAAGCATGGAAGAAAACTCTATAATCATCTTCATCTTTTAATATACAGCAATGTCCACAACCTTTAGCTAATTCATTATCTCTTAAAGTATAATTGTCATACTTAATCCAATCTTTTGCATCAAGTGGATTATTACCGTTTAATTTCAAAAATGCTATACAATATCCAACACACCAATAACCAGATGTAGAATAAGCTAAATATAAGTTATTATCACTAACTAAGGCAAATGGTCCTTCGTTTATATATGGTTTTCCTTCTACATCTTCAGGAGTACTTCCATTTTTTCCCAATCAAAAGTAACTGTAGATATCATAATTCTTTCGCTTGATAAAGTATATGGGTCACGCATTTTAGCTACATAAATGTTTTGTCTAACATTTCTATTTCCATCCCATCCACTCCAAAAATAATATAATTCATCATTGAATTTAACCAAATTACCATCAATAGCCCACCTATCAGTCTCATCAGTAATTTTTCCATGCATTTTATATTCATCCATTAGATTAGATGAATTATTTTCTAAAACATACATACGGTGATTATAATTATTCCCATCATCACAAGAAACATAAATATAACATTTATTTTCTATAATATGTAACTCTGGAGCCCATAATTCTTTAGAATATTCTGCCTTATCAGGAACATATACAACTTTCGCTACTGTATCACATAACCCTTCGATAGTTTAAGAACAACTAATACTAATAGAAAGGCAATCTTCTGTGAAACAATGATAATATAATCCGTTATGTTTTATAATAAAAGGATCACGTGTTTTTGAATTTCCTGTTGATTTAATAATTTTTTTCATTTTAACAAACCTCCTTATGTTTTTTTCTAAGCATTTCAATTACTAAAAATAAAATTCCAATAAAAGATACAACAATTATTGTTATTTCTAACGTCCATAATACCATAGACCAACCAAAATTATCTGCAATTAAACCAAGTCCATAAGCACTTATTGTGCTACCTAAATAACAAAAACCGTTTAATATTCCAGCTAATTTCCCAGAGTTAACTTCTTCACTTAAACTCAAAGGAACGATACTTGTAACAATATTATTAACACCAGACATTAAACAAGCTATTAATGCAAAACAAGAAATAGTAATAGGTAAATATGGTGTTTTAATAAAATAAATAACTAAAAATAACAAAATCACTGAAACTGTATATAAAAGCGTACCTAAGCCAATAAAACTATTAATTATTCTTCGTAATTTAACAACAAACGCAGTACCACAAAAAGCTAGGACTGGTAATAATAAAGTAAGCAAAATTGATAACCATCCTGGCGTATCATATAAAGAAGCTAATATATCTGGAGTCCATGATGTTAAGCCATCTTTTACAAAGTTATTTGCTACTGCAAAAATAGCTAAAATGATAAATAATAATGCTAAAGAATGTTTAACATTATTTTTTTCAACAACTACTTCTTTTTTATAAACTTCATTAACTTTTTCTTTCATTATTACTAATTTATCAAAAGATACTAGCCATAATATAGAAACAACTAACAATAAAGTAAATGCAAGTCCAAATACAAATCGATAATTAGCTATTAAAGCAAATAAAGCACTAATTCCATAAACTACAAATGTTCCACAAGCAACCGTTGTACCCATAATAATAATTGCTTTATCTATTTGATTTTTGCTAATATTTTCTGAAAGTAATCTTATTAATGATGTCCATAAAAAAGACATTGAAATACCATTAATAAGCCAAAGATATTTAATAATAGAAAATTCATTTGTTAACATTACTAATAAATTCATTAAACTTGATACAAATAAACTACCAAAAATAACATATTTAATCGGGTACTTTTTGCAAAAGATACCATTTAAAACTTGTCCTATTCCATATACGAAAAAGAAAAAAGTAGTCACCATTCCAGTATCAGAATAAGATACTGAATAATCTAGTCCAATTTGATTAATATTTGCATTATAACTTAATCTTCCAACATATGAACAAGTATAAACAAGCCAACAAAGGAAAATCAATTTCAACTCTTTGTTATCTTTTTTAGGCATCACTATCACCTTCTATTTACTACTCTTATTTAATAATATCACTATTTTAAAATATTTAAAATACCATAAATGCTTAAAAAAGTGTATAATATTTTCAATTTTTAAAATTAACTCTTTAAATAATTAAAAATGACTTACTCTTTATTCAATAAAGAATTAGCCATCTATTTATTACTAACGATATTTTTTTACTAAATCATCAAATGAGGTTGTCTCATAATGAATTCTATTTCTCTTTCTTCCCCACAAAGAAACATTAATTATGTAGTTTGTGGCGTTGCTTTTCTTTTGTCAGTCACATGAATCTAATGGGCTTTGGGATCAGAGTCCTGGGTACAAATGCTAGCCTTGCCACTTCATTTGCTCATTTATTTATTCATTCATTAATTACTTGACATATTTTAGTGCCTAC
>CAZSIA010000162.1:0-3796 GCA_964606905.1 uncultured Anaeroplasmataceae bacterium
ATAAATATTTTAAATTCGTTTAGTTCTTTTTTATAAGATTCTATTCTTTCATGCGTTTTTTTTATTTATCTTAAGTGCCATTTCTATCACCATATAGATTATAGCATTATTAAGTCTATTTTCAAATGTTTTTTATATTTTTATTAAAAATAAAAAGGTAAGCTAACCGAAGTTAACTTACCTATTGTATCTATACGTTTATTGTATATATTATGTTTTATTTATGTAACTATTCTAGATATTATTTAGAATAATCCATTGCTAAATATCTTTGATACATTGCATATCTTCTTTGAGCTTCTTTCTTATTTAATTGAAGAAGTTCTTCAGCTTTAGCAGGGTTGATTCTCTTTAATTGAGCATATCTATTTTCAGTTAATAAATGATCTTCATATTTATCCCAGTTAGGTTCTTTAGAGTCTACTTGGAATGGGTTCTTACCTTCTTCAGCAAGTCTTGGGTCAAATCTGAATGTTGTCCAGTAACCACATTCTACAGCTAACTTAGCTTGTTCTTGAGCTCTGCCCATACCAACTTTTAATCCATGGTTGATACATGGAGCGTAAGCGATAATGATTGATGGACCATTATAACTTTCAGCTTCTTTCATAGCTTTAAGCATTTGAGCATATGAAGAACCATGAGCGATTTGAGCAACATATACATGACCATAGCTCATAGCGATTGCTGCTAAGTCTTTCTTCTTACCTAATTTACCAGATGCAGTAAATTTAGCGATAGAAGCTGTTGGAGATGATTTAGAAGATTGACCACCAGTGTTAGAGTAAACTTCTGTGTCAACTACTAAAATGTTAACATCTAATTGGTTAGCGATAACATGGTCTAATCCACCATAACCAATATCGTATGCCCATCCGTCACCACCGAAGATCCATTGACTTCTCTTAACTAAGTAGTCTTGAACATCAGCGATTTGTTTTAATGTAGCATCTTCTGTATTTTCTAAGAATGGTTTAATAGCTTTAGCTAATTTCTTAGTTTCAGCACCTAAATGACGTTTTTCTAACCATTCAGCAAATAAACCTTTTAATTCTTCGCAAGCGCCTTCTTTAGCGTTGTATTCTTCCATTAATACACCGATACGATCTCTTAATGTTTCATTACCTTGTGCCATACCGAAACCGAATTCAGCGTTGTCTTCGAATAATGAGTTAGCCCATGCTGGACCGCATCCTTCTTTATTAGTTGTGTATGGAGTAGCTGGGAATGAACCACCATAGATTGATGAACATCCAGTTGCATTAGCAACGATCATACGATCACCGAATAATTGAGTGATTAATTTAACGTATGGAGTTTCACCACATCCACCACAAGCGCCAGAGAATTCAAATAATGGTTGAGCAAATTGAGAATTCTTAACGTTTGCTGTGATATCGAATAAATCAGATTTATAAGTAACATGATCTAAGAAGTAATTAGCAGTTTTATCTTTACCTTCTTTAATAACTTCTTCAACTGGTACCATCTTAAGAGCTTTTTGACCTTTCTTACCTAAGCAAGAGTTAACACAAACTTCACATCCTGTACAGTCAGCAACAGAGATTTGCATTGTGTATTTTAAGCCTTCTAAGCCTTTACCGATTGGTGCTAAGTATTCAGCTTCTTTTGGAGCATTAGCTTCTTCTTCAGCTGTTACTAAGAATGGACGAATAACTGCATGAGGACATGCAACTGCACATTGGTTACATTGGATACAGTTTTCTTTTTCCCATACAGGAACGAATTGAGCGATGTAACGTTTTTCATATGCAGCAGAACCATTAGTCATAGTTCCGTCTTCGAATCCTAAGAATGCAGAAACTGGTAAATCATAACCTTTAATAGCATTAACAGGTTCAGCAATTCTCTTAACGAATTCTGGTAAATCAGCTCTTTGAACTTTAACTTCAACTTCTAAGTTAGCCCATGCTGGATCAACAACTACTTCTTCTAAACCTTCAGCACCTTTATCGATTGCGTTCCAGTTTAATTCAACGATAGCTTGGCCTTTTTTGCTATAAGCTTTTTCAGCATATTTCTTCATTAATGATTTAGCTTCATCATAAGGCATGATTTGTTCATTTAATTTGAAGAATGCAGATTGTAAAATAGTATTAGTACGGTTACCTAAACCGATTCCTTTTGCTAATGTAACAGCATCGATTACAAAGAATTTAGCTTCTTTTTCTGCTAATGCTTTCTTGAATGAATTTGGTAAGAATTCTAATAATTCAGCACCTTTTCTAACTGTATTTAATAAGAATGTTCCACCTTGTTTTAAAGAAGATAACATATCATATTTTTCACAGTATGTATCTAATGAACAAGAAATAAAGTCAGCAGATTGAACTAAGTATGGTGATCTAATTGGGCTCTTACCGAAACGTAAGTGGCTTCTTGTAACACCACCAGATTTCTTAGAGTCATATGCAAAGTAAGCTTGTGCATAATTATCTGTGTTATCACCGATTAATTTAATAGTTGATTTGTTAGCACCAACTGTACCATCACTACCTAATCCATAGAAAATTAATTCACTTGTGCCAGCAGCACTTGTGTTAATTTCTTTAGTAGTTGGTAAAGATAAGAATGTAACGTCATCAACGATACCGATTGTAAAGTTGTCTTTACATTCACCAGCTAAGTTATCATAAACAGCGATGATTTGTCCAGGAGTAGTATCTTTACTTGATAAACCATAACGTCCACCAACGATAACTGGAGCATTTTCTTTTCCGTAGAATACAGATTTAACATCTAAGTATAAAGGTTCACCGATGCAACCTTGTTCTTTAGTACGGTCTAATACTGCTATTTTCTTAACTGTTTTTGGTAATACTTCTAACATATATTTTGGACTGAATGGTCTATATAAATGAACTTCTAATAAACCAACTTTACGTCCTTCTTTATTTAAGTAGTCAACAACTTCTCTAGTTGTATCACATACGCTACCCATTGCAACGATTACATCTGTAGCATCTTCAGCTCCATAGTAAACGAATGGTGCATAGTTACGACCAGTTTCTTTAGAAATTTCTTTCATATAATCAGCTACGATATCTGGAACTGCATCGTAATATTTATTTTGTACTTCGCGAGCTTGGAAGTAAACGTCATCATTTTGAGCAGAACCTCTAGTAACAGGTTTGTTAGGGCTTAATGCTCTTTGTCTGAATTCGTTAACTTTTTCACGGTCTAATAATCTGTCATAAACTTCGTATGGCATAACTTCTACTTTTTGAATTTCATGAGAAGTTCTGAAACCATCAAAGAAATGTAAGAATGGAACGCATGATTTAATTGTACTTAAGTGTGCAACACCAGCTAAATCCATAACTTCTTGAACGCTTGCTGAACATAACATAGCAAAGCCAGTTTGACGACAAGCCATAACGTCTTGGTGGTCACCAAAAATTGATAATGCTTGAGCTGCTAAACTACGAGCAGAAACATGAATAACGCATGGTAATAATTCACCAGCGATTTTGTACATGTTAGGAACTTTTAATAATAAACCTTGAGATGCTGTGAATGTTGTAGTTAAAGCACCTGCTTGTAAAGATCCGTGTACTGTACCTGCTGCTCCAGCTTCTGATTGCATTTCAACAACCTTTACAGGAACTCCAAATAAATTCTTTTGTCCTTTTGCTGCCCATTCATCTACGTATTCTGCCATAGGTGAAGAAGGAGTAATTGGATAAATACCAGCTACTTCAGTAAATGCATACGCTGCCCATGCTGCAGCTTGATTTCCATCCATAGATTGAAAAACTTTTTTAGCCATTTTAAA
>CAZSIA010000163.1:0-3686 GCA_964606905.1 uncultured Anaeroplasmataceae bacterium
CAAACATTGTATCTTTGATTCCTAGACTATCAACTACTAAATAAGTAGGGATCAGACCACCATTAACAAACATAGTAATGACAAACATTAAGGTAATAATTCTTTTATATTTAAAGTCATATCTAGATAAAGGATATGCTGCAGTAAATGTAAGCACTAAACTAATAATTGTTCCAACAACAGTATATAAAATTGTATTTCCATATCCCTTTAATATATACTCATTTGATAATACATATTTATAGGCTGTAAAATCTAGTTTCTTAGGAATCAAATTTACATTTCCTTGATATACCTCATTAAAATCTGATATAGAGTTTGCTACAATATATATCAAAGGAACTAGCATTACGGCAGAGAATATACCTAAAATAATATAAACAATTGCATTAAATAATTTGTCTTTTTTATCAAAATGTAACATCTATACCACCTCCTAGAACAATCCTTCGTTATTAACTTTATTAGACACATAGTTTGCTGTAATTAATAACACTAAGTTTACAACTGTATTAAATAATCCAACTGCAGTACCGAAACTAAAGTCTTTTACAGTTAAGAATGATACTTTATAAGAATAAGTTGCGATTATTTCTGAAACTTCTAAGTTGGCTGGATTTTGCATTAAATATACTTTTTCAAATCCAACGCTCATTAGCGAACCAAATGACATAATTAACATAATAATAAATGTTGGTTTAATAGCAGGTAAATTAATATGAATTATTCTTTGTAGTCTACTCGCACCATCCATTGTTGCAGCTTCATGTAATGATATATCTACATTACTTAATGCACCAACATAAATGATTGACCACCAACCAATACCTTGCCATAAACCAGTAAATATGTAAATCCATCTAAAGTATTTAGGATCCCCTAAAAAATCTACCGGATCTACATTGAATAATGAAGTGATTAAATCATTCATTAAACCTTCACTACTTAAAAACATATTGAACATTCCGACTAAAACAACTAATGATATAAAATATGGAGCATAAGAAACAGTTTGAACAAACTTTTTAAATTTAGCATTTGGAACTTCATTTATTAAAAGGGCTAAAATTACTGGGAAGATTGAATTTACAATTAAAGACCCAATACTAATCAATAGAGTATTTTTAATTGTCGTCCAGAAATAATATGAATCAAAGAACATTTCAAATTTTTGAAACCCAACAGTTGGACTACCGAAAATACCTAAAACTGGATCATATTCTTTAAATGCAATAATTATACCTGCTATAGGAATATAGCAAAATATAATAAGATATATTAAAGATGGTATTACTAACAAGAATAATTGCCAGTGATTTTTTATTTCTTTTGCTAATTTCTTCATACGGACTTACCTTCTATCACATCAATAAAATTTTCGATTATTTCTCTCATATTCTTTAATTTAGTAACAATTTTAATATTTTCCCCTGATACAACTCTACTTGTTCCATAACTACTGATTTCAATATTTCCTTGTTCATCTTCAAAATATTCTGGATAAATGAAATACATTGGAACAACTAAATCATATAAAATCGTAGATGAAGTTTTAGGGTCAAATTTAATTGAACCTCCTACATAATCAGTATGCCATGTTGTATATTGTTCAATTAAAAGCTTAGCCGCATCACTATTACTGTGAAGTAGTGTTTGATATTCTTCTTTGTCAATTATAATGTCATAACAACTATCAACAGGAAGTAATGTAACTTTTGCACCAGAATTAAATAAATAATTTGTAGCATCTACACTCATCAAAACATTATATTCTGCACAAGGTTCAGGATGATTTAAATATCCTCTATAAACACTTGCACCCATATAATAAATGTCTAACTTCGAAATGTCAGTTGGATGCTTTTTTAAATATTCTGCTAATATATTACAAGGACCAAATTCAAAGAAATTATATTTATCTTGTTCTAATAAATTATTAAGAATTTCTTCATAATTTGAATAAATAATTCCTTTATAATTGTCTAAATTAAAACTGCTTATTGCATTTGTTTGAGCATTACAACCCCAAGGTTTATTGACACTCTTTGCAATTGGAATATCTGTTCTATTTAACTTTTCAAGCATATGTGCTACTAATTTTGCTTTATAATCATTATCTCCTGAAGAAACAATAATCAGCTTGATGTCAAAACTAGGATTACACAAACAATAGGTTAATGCGAAGATATCATCAATATCATCACCGATATCTGTATCAATAATTACTTTATACTGCATAACAATCTACTCCTTTTCATTTTGCTTTTATCACATAACTTAGATTATATAATTAGTAATTTATGTAAATTAGTTATATTCACCTAAATAATCTTTTTCAACTTCAAATAATTCATCACATAAAGCTTGAATGTCCGCTAAAGATAATTCGCTTGCAGTATGTGGATCTAAAGATGCTGCTTGATATACAAGTGTTCTACTACGCTTGTGTGCACCTTCCATTGCTAAAATTTGAACATTAATATTTGTTCTATTAATTGCAGCACAAATTTCAGGTAATGGTTTTTGAGCACAAGGGTTAATACCATTTTGATCAACCAAACATGGAACTTCCACACATGCTTCTTTTGGTAAATTCGGGATTAAACCTAATGTATTCATAACATTGCCATGAACACGATATGTAGTCTTTGTTTCAATAGCTTTGATAATATATGATGCAAATTCATATGATTTGGTATGCTCTACAACTTTTGCATCAACCACATCTTTTTTCATTTGTTGCCAATCATTAATTTGCTTAACACATCGACGTGGATATTCATCAAGTGGAACTTTAAATTCATCAATTAAATCAGGATATTTGTCTTTGATAAACCATGGAGTATATTCTGCTGTATGCTCACTTGATTCTGTTATATAATAACCAAATCTTTTCATCATTTCTAAACGAACCAAATCCCAATCTTTATTGTAATTAGAACCTTCTTCTAAATTCTTTGCTTTAATGATTGGATATAAATCATTTCCATCATTATCTTTTAATTCTAACAACCAAGCTTGATGATTAATACCATAGATTGTCCAATCACAGTTATCAATATATTCTTCCATTTTAAAAGTTTCTAACAATCCTTTTACACAATATTGAACTGAATGGCATAAACCAATTGTTCTAATACCCAAATATTTTTCCAAATAACCAGTTAACATTGCCATTGGGTTTGAATAGTTAAGGAATAATGCATTAGGACAAACTTCTTTAATATCTGCAGCAATACCTTCTAAAACTTTAATAGTTCTTAAAGCTCTGAAAATACCAGCTACCCCTAAAGTATCTCCAATAGTTTGACGTAATCCATATTTCTTAGGAATTTCAAAATCCCAAACAGTACATGGTTCATATCCACCAACTTGAATTGCATTAACTATATATTTCGCATTCTTTAAAGACTCTTTACGGTCTAAATATTTATTAATTATAGCTTTGCCATTATAATTAGTATTTATATTGCAAAGCATTTTATAAGATTCATTTAATCTTTCTTCATCAATGTCAAAAAGAGCGATCTCAAACTCGCCTAATTCAGGAGTTAAAATACAATCTCCTAAAACATTTTTTGCAAATATTGTGCTACCAGCACCTAAAAATGTAATTTTAAACATAATAATACCTAGTATAATCAAATTGTACTTAAGATTATACATTCTCCTTCTTTAAGGTTTTT
>CAZSIA010000164.1:0-3669 GCA_964606905.1 uncultured Anaeroplasmataceae bacterium
TCGGTAAAATCGAAAAGGGAGTTAAAGAACTTTCCGAAAACGCTTTTAATGGGTGTGATATAGACGAGTATTCGGAAAAGAAATATATAGAAAATTTGATTAGTATTTACAAAGGCTAAAGGTTTACTTAAAGGAGAAAAAATGGGACCAATAATTAAAACCAGAAGAAAAAATTTAGCAAACGCTTTAATTATAGAAGGGTTTTTTATTGCCTTCTTTTTAGTTCGTTTATTTTGCGCTGATACGACTTGGATGACAGACTCTTACGTTGCAGCCATAAAATTTCCTTTTATAGATTGCAATACGAGCATTCTTCATATTACAATTCCGCTCGTTGCGCTAGGATTATTGATTTTGTTTAGTGGTATAAGGCTTGATAGAAAATGCTTTTTCTTTCTATTGAGAGTAGGACTATATTTTATTCCGCTACTATATTTGCCAAGCGAAATTCAAAGCAAAATTTTTAGAGGGAATACGGCGTACTCCATTTTTCAAACCATGGTAGCGTTTTACTTAGGATACAACTATCGAGGGGAGTTTAAAAATATCATTAGAATATTGTTTTTCGCCTCACTTATAGTGGTGTTCCAAATAGTATTTACCCTTTTTGCAAGTCAAGTTTCTCCTTTTGACGTTGAGGCTTTAAAGTACTATATGAGAATTCCACTAGGTCAAACGAACTACCTTTCAGCATTTTTAATAGTTTGCTCAATACTTGTAAATTGTTTTTGTAAGGGAAAAATCAAGTGGTACTATATTCTCGCCTATAACGCAGTTATCGTGTTTGGAATTTTCTCAACGGCATCTCGCTCGGGCTTATTGATTATAGGTGTGTACTATTTGTACGAGTTTATCGTCTATATTAAAAATTCAAATATCTTCTCGGATAAAAAATTCCGTAAAAAATTCTTTATAGTTTGTGGAATAGTAGCACTTCTCGTAGTGGTTGCGGTAATCGTGCTTTGGGGAAAACTTTATCCAATTATTAGAAGGTTCAACTTTAACTCGCTTACCGAAAATAGACTTATAATTTACAGGAAAGTATTACAAGAGTATATCTTTAAATATCCGCTACTAGGAATTAGCGCGTACAGTTATCAAGTACACGACGCGGTTATGGCGCACAACTTCTTGTTAGAATCACTCGTTCAATCGGGAATTTTAGGTACTATTCCGTATATAATCCTTATCGTTTGGGTATTTAAGGACTTTTTAAGAATTGAAGACAAACAACTCAAAAATTTATTCATTTTATATTTCTGCTTAACCTTTATTCACGGCTCGGTAGAGCCTAACCTCTTCACTCTTTCCACCGATACTATGGTGTGGTTCTTGTTTGGAACGGGGGTTAGAATGTCTAAGCCTAGCAAGTATAAAATAGAAAAGAATGTAAAAAAGGTTGAAAGCGATAATTCAAGTAAACTATCGGTAATTATCGTATCGTATAAAAATATCGAAATTTTAAGAGATTGTTTAAACTCTATTAAAGAGTACAACGATATCGGAGATAGACTAGAAGTAATAGTTTCGGACAACAGCGAAGATAATCTCTTATACGACACTATAAAAGCCGAATACGATTGGATTAAAATTATAAAAAATAAAAACGAGGGCTTCGGTGCGGGAAACAACCGCGGATACGAAGTATCGACGGGCGAATATTTGCTCTTCCTTAATCCCGACACCATTTTAATCGAGCCTGTATTCGACTACGCTATTAAAAAGTTTGAAGAGAATAAATACTTAGGTCTTTTTGGGGTTAAGTTAGTAGATAAAAATCGCAATAATTTGCCGTCGTTTTTCTTAATGGATACCTACGGTATTTACTCAACGCTTTACAGCAAAGCGCACCGTGCGTTAGGACTATATAACGACGACGAGTTCTTTATTTCAGGAGCAGACTTGTTTGTTAGAAGGTCTTCTTTTGAACAGGCAGGAAAGTTTGACGAAAATATCTTTATGTATAAAGAAGAGGGCGATTTAATCAAGAGAATAGGTCAATGCGCCGAGGCTAGTGAGGTAAAGTATTTTAGGTCAAAGAAAATAATTCACCTCGAAGGCGGTACGGAGGATAAAACTCCCGAAACGAGATTAAAACTTGTTACTCGCATCGTGGAAACCGAAAAGTACTACTGCAAGAAATGGAAAATGTCCTTAGTTAAAACGCTAAAAGAAAAGAGAAGATACGAAAGATTAAGAATGTTTATTTACAAACTTACTAAAAAATCGTCTAAGATAGAAAGTCAACGAAAAGTTATTGATTTTTACACAAGCGAAATACAAAAAGCAAAAGCAGGTGAGTAAAATGACTGAAATGCAAAGCGGACTTCTTAATATAATGAAATGGCTAGACGCCTTTTGCGAAGAAAAGGGAGTTACCTATTACGCTATGGGAGGAACGGTGTTAGGTGCAATTCGCCACAAGGGTTTTATCCCTTGGGACGACGATATAGATATCGGTGTTCCTAGACCTGACTACGATATACTCATAGAGGCTTTAAAAGAAGTGTCTGACGGTAGATATAGGATAGAAAATCACACTTGCAACGATGAATATATCTATCCGTTTTCCAAGTTATACGATACCCAAACCACGCTTATAGAAGATAAAAAATCTTCTTTTAAAAGGGGAATTTATATTGATATTTTTCCACTTGACGGCGTTGGACAAACCAAGGAAGAGGGTATAAAGACGGCTAAGAAAATCGACAAGGTTACCCGAAGGCTTCGCGCTTTAACTTATTCAATTAAAGAAAGTGATAGCCTCACTAAAAAACTTTATTATAAAGGTATGAGGCTTTTAAGTCCGTTTATGGCAAGTAAGGCAAAGTTACTCAAAAAGATAGAGGCTCTTTGCAAGAAAAAGTGTTACTACGAAGAGGAATTCGTTGGCAATATGGTCGAATCTTGGGGACAGCGCAAGGTAATGGCAAAAGAGGTTTACGGAACTCCACAAAGGGTTCAGTTTGAAGATATGCAAATTTGCGTTCACGAAGACTACGAGGCGTATCTTACCATTATGTATAAAAAGTGGTGGGAACTTCCACCCGAGGACAAGAGGGTTTCTCAACACGAGTATTTACTACTTGATATGAACAAATCTTATTTAGAAGATTAAAAAAGTAAGATAGAAGAAATAGCCAGTGATTATTTAAGGCGCGTAGGAAATTATGTAAACGAGAAATAAAACAACCGATTTTATATTAGGAGCTTTTATGAAGGTAATTACTTATGAAGATATAATTAAGCTTAATATCTCACCTTTGTCTTGTTACGACTGGGTTGAAGAGGCTATAAAAAACAAGAAAGATTGTATTTTGCCTCCTAAAATAAGCATAAAACCACGAGAAGGGGTTTTTTGTAACGTTATGCCTTCAATGAATAATAATATAGGTGGAGTTAAAGTTGTTACTCGTTATCCAGACCGTGAACCAAGTTTAGATAGTAATATTTTATTAATGAATGTAGAAACGGGAGAGTTTCTTGCTTTTATGGACGGAGATTGGATAACTACTATGCGTACCGGTGCTGTTGCCGTTCACTCTATTCTCACTTTTGCAAAAAAAGACTATTCGGTTTTAGGCATTATGGGGCTGGGTAATACTGCAAGAGCCACTTTACAAATTCTTTTAGCAAAAGAGAAAGATAAAAAATTTACTATAAAGTTAT
>CAZSIA010000165.1:0-3643 GCA_964606905.1 uncultured Anaeroplasmataceae bacterium
TATTATATATTTCATCCGTAAACTTTTCAAGTAAACTAAAGATAATGAGGATAAAAATGTTATATATAATTTAAGTTTTTTAGAAAAAAATAATCATTCTATTTTTTAAAAAAATAAAATTATACGCTACGCTTTTAGATAATAGATGCAAAAAAGTCGCTTTGTTATGCTCTTTTTAAAAAAATAAAGAAGGCATTAAGCCTTCCTTAAATTATCTTACCAAATTACAACACGTTTACTTGGTTCGATATACATTTCATCACTTTCCATAACATTAAATGTATCATACCACTCGCTAAAGTTTCTAGGTGGCATATTAGCACGTAAAATACTTGGACCATGAACATCTAAATTTAAAAGTAATTGTAAATATTCAGATTTAGCTTTTAAGCACCACACTTTTGCCCAGTTTGTAAAATATTCTTCATATGATTTATTACTCATTTTAGACATAATATCAAGCGTAACAGCCATACCACCATTATCAGCCATGTTTTCACTTACAATAAATTTACCATTAACTTTTCCCCATGGAAGTTCAATTCCATCAAATTGTTCAATCATGGCATTAACCTTAGCGTTAAAGCGTTCTATATCAACATTAGTCCACCAATTATTGATGTTTCCATTTTCATCACATTTCGCACCATTACTATCAAATGCGTGTGAAATTTCATGGCCAATAACAGCACCAATTCCACCTAAGTTTTCACTTCTTGTTTGTTTAATTGAATAAAATGGTACTTGTAGGATTGCGGCTGGGAATGTAATATCATTTACAAATGGATCATAACAAGCATTGACCATATGACCTGGCATAGCCCATTTTTCTGGATTAGTTGGTTCATTAATTTTTGATAAATTATTTAGCATTTTAATTTTCTCTAATGAATGTACAATATCAAATAAAGATTCTTCTTCATTAAATACTAAACGATTATAAATGTCTAACACTTTATCAGGGTATCCCATTTTAACACCCATCTTAGACAATTTTAAAATAGCTTTTTCTTTTGTTGTTTCTTCTAAAATTTCATTATTTTTTATTCTTGTTTTATAAGTATCAATTATTTGATATACAATTTCAGTAATGTCTTTTTTTGCTTCTTCACCAAAATATTTTTCACCATAATATAAACCTACTGGTTCTGAATACATATTTGAAGCTAGTTGATATGCAAATTTTTCAAGTGGTGTATTTACTTTAATACCAGCAATCGTACGATAATAAATACTTCCTAATTCTCTTAACTCTTCAGTTAAAAGCGAACAAGAATTAATTAATCCAACCACATATGCCCAATGTTTATATAATTTAAATGTTTCTTCATTTAAAACAGAGGCAAAATTATTAAAATATCTAGGTTCTAAAACAATAACTGTTTGTGGTACAAAATTAAATAAATCATTTAAAACAGTTTTAAAATCAATTGTTTTTAATAATAAAGATACATCTTCCGTACTCATCGGATTATACATTGCAACATATTCAGACCATTCCTCACTAGTTTTAACTAAACCACCTAAAATTGCATCAAACGCTAATGTATCTTCAAGATATTGATTTTGTTCTTCAATAGACAAATCACTTTTTGCTAAAATCATTTTTGCTACATTAGTCCAAATACCTAAAATCATATCCTTTTGAGCTTGCATTTCTGGTTTATAATAAGATGCATCTGGTAAAATAACACTAGCTCCTTGAATACATACACAGTGTCCCTTAGTATTTTTCATATCAGTTTCTACCATAACCGCAAAAGGTAATGGTATTTTTTTAAGCATTAATGTCTTATACATTTTACTAAACGCTTGAAGACTATCAATTTCATTTAAAACTGCAAGATTATTTAATACTGGAGCAATTCCATCTTTTTCTTTCTTTTCAACATCTTTAATAATTGCAAATAGTTTACAAGCATTTTTTAAATAATCGTTAGGATATGTATTAGATTCACACATTGATATAAATTCATTAATCATTGTTTTTTCAACGTCTTCAGCTAGTGTTTGAAATCCACCTACACAAGGTTTATCATCAGGAATAATTAATTCTTCTAATTTTTCTTGATTAACATAAGTATATAAATCATCTTGAATTCTTGGTTTATTCATTTTTTATTTCCCCCTTAATTAATTGTTATTAAAATTATTTTACTACAAAACAATAATTTTTCAAAATATAAGCACCTATTTTAATAATAAATTATCATCCATTATTATTTTTGCTTGTTTTAATATCGCCAATTCTCTATTTGCGATAAGTCTTCCTAATCTAGTTGTAGTTCGTTTTTGATATTCATTAACCGCTTCTTCATAAGTTAATTTTAAAGTAGATAAATGAAATTCTTCTATTTCATCTGCAGTTAAATTTTTATCTCCGAATGATTTAATTTTACAAAGATAATAATTATTAATATTATGTCTATGAATTAAATTATAGTAATCACTTACAACACCTATTTTACATAAAACATCTACTTCAGCACCCAATTCTTCTTTAAGTTCTCTTAAAATAGCAACACCTAATTTCTCGCCTTTCTCAACTCCACCGCCTGCAGTCTCAATTAATGTTGCTCTTCCAAAATCATCATTACGCTCTACACGAACAAAATAAAAAAAACCATCATCATCAAAAACAATTGCTCTAACTATTTCTCGATCATGATCAATGTATTCTAGTGGCCATTCTTGATCTTTAAGATTGATAACAATTTCTGGAAAATTCTTTTGCATATTCTCCCCTTCTTTCTACAAACATTTTAACATTAATACTAGTTAAAATTAAGAACAAAATAAAATTTATACGTTTTATTTAACCACTTTCTTATTATTTACATACATCTCAATTCTTTTCTATTTCTTTTTGTAATATTTTCCAAAAATAATTATTCAATAATATGCGGCTAAAACACCTCTGTATTAGAATGTATTTTCTTGGATTATCAATTGCTAGATATACAACTGCCTTTGGGGCATTAATAGGTGCCGCACCCCAAAATGATAAGATGTAATTCCCTTACATATCCCCACCATTTTCTTCCATATTTTGAGTTATTACTTTTTTACCACCTACTCTATATCCATCAATATAAGCATTTCTTCCCGATCTAGTAGTTCACCTATACAGCTTACATTTTTATAAATAATTAGAAATTTATTACACTCGTTGTAAGTATATATATGAGGTGTAAAAAAGTATGATAAATGAAAATAAATATGAATTAATTAAATTTGAAGATGGAGACTTTAGTTTGGATGTAAATGTAAGTCCAAGCGAAGACACTGTGTGGTTCAATAAACAGGAGTTATCATTATTGTTCGAAAGAGATAGAACCGTCATTTCAAAACATATTAAAAATATCTTACTAGAAAATGAGCTAACAAAAGATTCAGTATGTGCAAATTTTGCACTAACTGCATCAGACGGTAAGGTTTACATGGTAGAATATTATAATTTAGACATGATTTTATCTATTGGATATAGAATAAAATCTACTAGAGGCAACATGTTTAGACGTTGGGCCAACTATATTCTAAAGCAATATCTTATAAACGGACACGTTATTAAGGAAAATAGATGCATCGCTCAAACTTATAAACCTATCATCAAGGTTACGACCTTTACTTTTAGTTAATTTGA
>CAZSIA010000166.1:0-3621 GCA_964606905.1 uncultured Anaeroplasmataceae bacterium
TTGTATATCCTAACGAACAAACTACTGAAGAATATAAACTTTATCATAAAAATATTCTTTATAATAATTAATATATTCATCAGAATTTTCGCTATAAGAGTATTTAATAGTCGTTTCATTCTCAGCATAATAATCCATTAATTTACCTTGCCAATACAAAACTTTATTTATATCCTTCTCAACACCAATACCGTTTAAATATATTTTTATCATTTCTTTGATTGCGTTAATATAATTTTTATTAGCAGCTTCTAAAATTAAATCTAATCCTTTTTTTCTATTAACTTCGACATCTATACCTTTTAGATACGCCAATCCGATTAAGTATGTATGTTCTGGTGTTTCATCCTTTGCTAAAGAAATTTTATCAATATTTTTTATTATACTTTCAACAATTACTTTTTTATTTAAAAAATTTAAAAGACTAGGCATTTGTTCAAAATATTTTTTCAAAATATTACTATCTGTTTCATTTGCTTCTACAGCAACAACAGGTAAATTAATTGATTTTGCAAATGGATATTCTATTTTCATAACATAATTGTTTTCTTCAACTAAATTAGGAGTTACTAAAAGTAAAAATAAATCGCTTTTTGACAACATTGATTTAATTTCATCATTAAAATTTTCTCCAGGCAATAAAAACTCATCATACCAAATTGCAACATCTCTTAGATCTTCATCTGAATGAATTAAATTCATAAGTTCTTGTGATAGTTGACGGTCTTTTTTTCGATAACTCAAAAAAACATAAGCATCAAAAGCTTCACGAACTTTATTCATCATATCATCCTTTAATATAACAGCTTCAAATAACTCCTCAACCTTCTTTTGAAATGAAATGGCTGTCTCATCATTTGAAGTGACATCTAAAAATTGTGTATCGCCGCATTTTTCTTGATAAATATTTACTAATCTATTTTCAAACATTAAAGGAAGAATTGGAATATGTTTTTCAACCGCATACTTAAATTCTATATCTAAAGCAACATTACTTTCCAATAAAAAGTTTCTTGTAATTGGAACAATAATTAATTGCATTTGATCTAATTGATACAACAATTCATCAACATTAACATCAACATAATCATTGTAATATATCACACAATCATATTGTTTTAAAATAGAGATTGCTATTTTATCAAAATAATTAAAATCGCTTGGATGACAACTGAAATACAGCCTAGGTTTACTTTTAATGTTAAAAGAATCTTTAGATTTAAACTTTAATTCGCTCATAATATTCACCCATATTTTACATTTCTTAATTCAATAATTCTCTCAACATTTATTTTACAATATATTATTTTTTTTGCAAAATACATTAGTTACATTTATCATTTAATTGTTTTTTTAACAAAAATCTACATATATTGAAAGTGATATACAAGTTAATTTAATATTAAATAATAAAAAGTTTACGAATAAAATATAAAATGGCACCCATAGTATGTGCCACACATTGTCCATGTGTTGTCCTTTCTACAGGTACCATTTTACTCATTATTTACTTATTTCTTTTTTTATATTTATAAATAATTATAACAACTGATATTATGATTATACTTAAACAAACAATAAAACCTATTTCACGATGAGTCATTACAAAAATTCCCCCTTAAGAAAATCATATATTTTATCACAAATAGATAAAGTTGATTTACGATGTGAAATCATAATAATCGTCATATCTTCTTTATATTTTTTTAAAGCATTTAAAATAATCCCTTCATTAATCGCGTCAATATTTGAAGTAGCCTCATCCAATAATAACAATTTAGGTTTTCTTAAAAAGACACGAACCAAACCTAATCTTTGTTTTTCACCACTAGATAAATTATCTTTTAAATCAGTAATTCTTGTATTAAAGCCATCTGGTAAACTTAAGATATAATTATAAATACTAGCATTTTTACAAGCTTCAATTACTTCATCCATAGTAGCGTCTGGTTTTGCCATAATTAAATTATCATAAATAGTACCAGTAAAAAGGTATGTACTTTGTGAAAACAAATTAACATTTTCATATAAATGTTTAATTGAAATATCTTTTATATTTATACCATTATATAAAATCTTTCCACTATCAACATCATAGAACCTCATCAATAATTTTAACAACGTTGATTTACCACAACCTGAAGGGCCTAAAATACCAACAATTTCATTTTTATTAACTGTAAGATTAACATCACTTAATATCAATGTATCTTCATATTTAAAAGAAACATTTTTAAGTTCTAATTCGTTAAAAATAAATTCTTCACTATTACCAATGTCTTTTACCATTGCCTCTTCTTCTAACAAATCTAAAACACGATTCCCGCTAGCGAATGTCATCGCTAAATTTCCTGGAAGTGCTGAAAGAGCTACTACACTACCAAATGATGAAGTTAAAGTTACAAAAGCTAAAATAACATGTGGAGTATCAATAACACCATTTTTTAACAAATAAATACCCACTAAAATAATAACTAAGTTCATAACAACAATAACAATATTAGTAACATTTTTAAATAAAGTTGCTTTTTTATCTAAACCACTATTTAGTTTAATCAAATTCTTACTCATTGCTTCAACTTTATTGATTCTAGCTAACTCATTGTTAGTCGCAAGGACTTCATATTCACCATAAATTGAATCTAAATAATATTCTTCAAACTCTCCTAAAGACACTCGATATAATTTACCAAATTTATTATTTAATTTATAATAAATAATCGGTATTATACCACCAACTATGATATAAGCTAATACACACACTAACGCTAAAAGCCAATTAGTCATCAACCCTACAAATAAACTAACAACACCACAAGTTAAAATAGCGATTAAAAATGGTGAAACTGTATGAGCGTAAAACACTTCTAATGTTTCAATATCAGATTGAATAATTGAAATGATTTCTCCTTTATTTTTACTATCAAGTTTAGCTGGTGACAACTCTCTTAATTTATCAAATATTTTACCTCTAATAATCGCTAAAAGCTTAAATGCAATATAGTGATTAAAATACTGTTCAAAATAGCGTACAACACCTCTTAAAATTCCGCTACAAATAATTATTACATATAAGATATTAAAACTTATTGAAATACTTATTCCAACTGCTTTCATTATTGCTAAAGCGGCAAAAACAGTTATGTTCATCGCTAAAATAAAGCCAACAGTACCCATCAAAACCGCCAGCAATATCACGCCAATAAAAGAGCCAATTAATTTAAGTAATTCAAAAATTATTTTAATTACACTACGTTTTTTCATATAACTTCCCCACCTTCTAAACTAGTTTGAAAATCATATAATTTTTTAAAGAAAGAATCTTTATTCATAAGTAAACTAAAAGTACCTTCTTCTTTAATTTGTCCATCTTCCAAATAATAAATTTGATCTGAGGCAACAACACTTTTTAATCTGTGTGAAATAAATAAAACAATTTTCTCTTCAGCAATCATTTTAATTTTATTTAATATAATTTCTTCACTTTCGACATCAATATTTGAAGTAGCTTCATCAAAAATATAAAAATCATAACTATTAGATAAATAAAATGCTAAAACTAATCTTTGTTTTTCTCCGCCACTAATATTACTACTTTCATCGTTTATTTTTAAATCAAGT
>CAZSIA010000167.1:0-3600 GCA_964606905.1 uncultured Anaeroplasmataceae bacterium
ACTTCTAAATCAGTAAATAAACAACTTTCTAAATTAACATCATAAAGTGTTACAGGATATGATTTTAAATAGAAACCCGAATAATTTTCAGATAAAATAAGAGAATTAAATTTAATAGTTTTATTTGTTTCTATTGTAATATTCGCAATCTCTTTATCAGTTTTTAAATAATTAGCTAAATGGTCTTTAATATAAGTGAATCTATTTTTAAAAAAAGTATTTAATTTTCCAGATGAAACTCCATATTCTTCATACATCTTTTTATAAACTCTATCATAACCAAAATTATAATTTGCTATATCAAAGAACGATGCCGTAAATTTTTCTTTAAATTCATCATTTTCCATCAACTTATGGAAAAATATATCATTTTTAAAATCAGTCGCATATAAAAAAACTCCAGTAAAAGGATTAAATTTATAATCATAGTTAACTGTAACTTCATCTTTAGTTAAAACAGCTTCAGTAGCTACATAATCTAAATCATAAAGCATAAAACGCCATTTAGTATCACCATATTCATTATCTTCTACTTCGTTAGTCTTCCATAATAAATAATTTTTGCGATAGGAAAAGTCAAAGTTATTGATATAGATTTGAGTTGCGTAAAAGTCAATAAAACTATTGATATCAACCAACTCGCAAAACCGCTCATAACTATCTTGATTTTTAAAATTATTCTTTTTTACAAAATCTTTCAGTTCTTTATATTTATTATATCCGATAGTATTACCTACATCTAATTTGTCATCTTTAATAATAGTTACATTATTTTTATCTACATTGTAATTATCAGCTAAATAATCATCTGAATACTTTCGCATCAAAGAATAAATTTGCCAATACTCTCCATTTAAAAAAACAATACATTGTTCATATTCTTGCGTTGCAATATCACGTTCTTCAACCAACTCTTGAACAAATCCATCTCTAAATCTTTCGTTACTTGGAGAATATCTATCATATTTTAAAATAAATGATTTAGTTAAAGTTGTATTTTTAAAAATAGGATCTAAAAAGTATTTATCCCCATAACAGTCTCTAGCATAAATATTAAAACTTTTATACATAATACTTCTACCACCATAACCATGAATCCGCATTCCGCAATCTTGATTTAGGCTTAAGGTTCCTTCATCTAAATATGTAAAATTACAAACTCTTTCACTAATTCTTCCTTCTTGGTCCCAATTATACTCAGGTTCTTCACCTTTACTACCTGCGGCAACATATTCATCGTAAGCATTACCTTTTACATAAATACCATATTGTGCGTCAATGAGATTATAAGAATCAGTTACTAAAGAAACTATTTTATCGTCTTTATATTGATTTTTACCTATAAAGTAATTTTTAGTAACTACTTCACTCTGATTACCATCTTTACTAATCGCTATTGCTCTTATAACAAACATTTTATCAACAGGGTTAGTAATATTATTTTTAAAAACAGATAAATCATCTCGTGATTTTAAAACATTATCATTGGCACTCGGATCTATTACATCAATTGCATCTTTGTATAATATACTATTCTTTGTAGGAATACTACAATCAAGTGTATAATAAATATCCACACCACTACTACATGATAAACTTAATTTAAATTCCGAGTCATAAAATCCACTTTCATTTGAAAAAACAGGACTCTCAACAAATTTATAAATTGGTTTGCTCTCATTATTCTTATTTGGTGTAGGATTTAAAACTTCAAAGGATTCTTTACCATTTACATAATATCTACCATAAGTGGTATTATCTTTTAATTCTGGTACAATTATTTCGTTTATAATCGTTTTGTTCGGCATCGTTAAATATACCACTTCTCCGCTATTTGAAAGTCCAAAATTACCCAATATTTTTTCTTCAGATTCACTATCTTTTTCAAAAAAAACAATTAAATAACTTTTAGCTTTGATATAAACAGAAGGGAAACGATATTTATATAAATCATTTTTATCATCGCTGATACCATAATTTTTTAAAAAAATGTCCTCATCTGTTGAATTATATAATTCAATCCAATCAATGTAATAATTATCAACCGTAGCTAAAGAGGTTTTATTATTTGTACAAATTTCATTAATCAAAACACCTTTATTATTTTCAACTTTAAATAAATCACAACTAGTTAAAGTCATAACAAATAAAAGTAAAATAAAAAGATTAATAGTTTTAAATAAATTATTCACCACATACACCCTCCTTTATATAGTTTAATTCGGATAATAAAAATACGAACAAATCTTACTTATATTATACTTCTTTATTTAGATATATTCAATTTAGGCAGGAACAAGAAATTTTATAATAATTAAAAGTAAATAAAGTTATAATTGTTATAAAATCTGGCCTTGTTAGGTGTCATGTTTTTTACTCTATAATTATTGTATATAAATATATCCTTCGATTTTTTTCTTAATGATAGTTAATTATAAAATTTCAATCCATAAAAACTATTTCAATTATTCATTTTTTGGAAAGAATCTAGCAAAAGGAGCATCATATTTTGGCTTTGGATTTTTATGTTCTTCAATAATACTAGGTAAATAATTCCATTCTTTTGAACATGTAGCGTAAAGTTGTTTTAATTTTAACTTTGAGCCACTACAAACATATAAAACACTAAATCCATATTCTTCACAAGCTTTAATTACAAAATCAATAAAACCATCTTTTACATCGAAACTATCTTTTTCATACTTAAAATCTCTAAATACCATTAATTCTCTACCAATTTTAATAAATGGATAATCATATCCATCGATATGATAAGCAACATCTACTACTTCATCTTTATAGCCATAAGCATCCATTTTGTATAAACACATTAAATCTAATGCATTTTGAGAAAATGTTAGGTGTTTTTCATTTAGATTAATAAATCTTTTAGGATAAGTAACTTTACGCGTTTTTCTATCAATAACAAACTTTTCATTATCATAAAGTTCATATTCACATGTATCTTTTAAGATTTTAAATCTTTCAGCATATAAATGATAAAGCTCTTTAATAGTTAAAGCATCATCTTCATAATGTTTTAAATGCTCATAACGTTCTAGTTTTTTATCAACAACATCAAGATAAATATGTTTTTCATCTTCAGTGTGTGGATATGTTTTTAATAATTCATAAAATTTTTCAAATGCTTTTTCTTTTGTTTTAACTTTGATAAATTTGAGATTACAATCAGAGGCATAATTAAACATATGATTTAATAAGAATTTAACATCCTCTACATCATTATTTACAAAACCAAATTCAAGTAATTCACCATATCTTGTATAATTTGGGTAATAAAGAATTGGTTTTACTGATAATATGCAACTTAAATAATAATAGCCAAGTTTTTCAGAATAATTATCTCTATATAAACTTATGTAATCACCTAATTTATTATAGTTAGGTTCATATTTTCTTTTTACATAATTATAGTTAGAATTTTTACCTTCATATTTATAATAATCCATATCTTTATATTCATCATCATTTTCAATATGTAAACCGGTCAAATCTAATTCTTCTTTCTCATAATAATCTTTCATATTATTCCCCACCTTCTCTAATTCATATAATAAAATTATGAAATATTCCATAGTT